>JBLIOI010000016.1:0-57077 GCA_047639675.1 Planctomycetota bacterium
GCAGAGTGCCAATAGCGTGCTTGCGATCGAGATCAACATGACTGAATGATACGGGCTTACACCCCGTTCGGCCATTGTGAGAGCTACACCTTCCGAAAGGCCATTCCCGCTCGGCGTGCGGCTTCGCCGTCCGCGTCATCACGATCGCCAATGACAAGGCAGTCTTCCGGCGCAACCCCCAGGCCTTCGGCTGCTGCCAAGAACCCAACCGGGGAAGGTTTTAGTTGTGTAGGACCGTCTGCTTCACCGTTGGCAACAACCACATCGAATAGGTCGCTAGCGCCAAGAGCTTTCAATTTCGCGCGTGCTGGATAGTCGCTTACAAGGGCAGTTTTACCCCCAAGCTGCCGATAATTAGAGATCTCTGCCAGCAGCCCCCGATTTCGAAGGCGAGGCAACCAACGACAGGGACGTTTCACCATCCACTCACGAACCAGCTTGTCGAGCACATTGGCGTCGCAGTCGAGCCTCTTAGCGGTACGGTGCAATTGAGTGGCAAAGGGATCTCCAAGACAATCGATCTCTTGTTCACGGATCTCTTCGTGCTCTTCTCGAAAGGCGCGGATTTTGCCGAGGGCCGGCAAGCCGAATAGGAGTAACTCGGCCGCCATCGCCAGCTTGAGTGGAGTTGGCGAATAGAGTGTGCCGTCGAGGTCAACGAGCCATGCTTTGTGTCCCTCGACCATTAGCGCTTGCTCAGTATCGCCTGAACTTGCATGAAGTAGCGTGGATCCTTCTTCACAAGAGGCTTCGCCTTGCGCGCCAAGTGCTTGGCTTGCTTTAGGTCGCGCAGGTAGCGGTCATTCCAAGTCGCACCATTGGCATAGAGAGCCATCGCAACCTCAGTGTCTTTGATGGGGCCGATCGCATCCAGTTCATTGATCGCCTGAGCGGTCTTGCGCATTTGCCGCTCATTCTTAGCCGCATAGACTCGGGCGAGTACGGCAAGTTCCAGCACACCTTCTTCGTTCTTGGGATCAAACGACTCGCCTCGTTCGATCTGAGCCTTGCTTGCATAGCCTGAAGGTAGGAGCACACGCAGGGCTTGAACCAGCAAGCCTTCCTCGTTGTCGTGATCCACTTCAAGGATGTGGCCAACAAGCGGCATCAGCTTCGGCACGCCTGAACTATCCGGTTCAAGCGCCCGCACGGCCACGATTGCTTTAGTCGCAATCGCTACGCGAGCTGATTCAGGAGCGGATTCGAACTCATCGACCAAGATCAATGCCGCGATCAGGGGCGGGCGCCCCTCTTCTCGCATTTCCGCCATGTGATTGAGGTAGTTGGGAGCGCCACCCTTCTGGTAGCCAGTCCTTCCGTAGACATCACCTCCTGCTGTCATGAGAAGGACTGTAGGCCACTTTTGAATAGCGTACTTCGCCGCGAGCTCGCGGTTGCCTTCCATGTCGCGTACGCCAGCTATCGCCCTGGCCGTTCTTGGTAGGTCGACTCTGACTAGGACGTAGTCTTTCTGGGCACTGCGTACGAACTCGGGTAGGTCAAAGACTTCGCCATCAAGCAGCTTGCACCACTTGCACCAATCGGATCCGGTGAAGTCCACCAAGAGATCGCGATTGGTTTCCCGCGCGAGCGTTTGCCCTTCCTCGAAGTTATCTGTCCAGATATTTTCCATGGAGGGTTGCAGCCCTCCAATGAAGAAGGCAAGAGTGAGAAGAATATGCATTCGTGACTACTCGTCCCCGGCGAAACGCTCGTGGCCGGGTTCCTCCATACCACGGAGCTCCTTGTAGGTCACCAGCGCCTCTTCCATCTTCGACTGCAAGACGAGGGCTTCCAGATCCAAGAGCTTTTGAGCTACCTTGATCATCTCCAATCGATACTCCTGCAGGAAGGCCGGACGCTTGTCTTCCGGTAGGTTGCTGGCTATCGGCGGAGCCTGCTGCTTGGCCCGCCCGACGGCCTCCTGCATACCGACGATAGTTAAGAGCGAAGCGGGGTTCTGCTGCGGATCCTTGAGGCTCTTGCGCAGCGCTCGTAAGTGATCTGACATTTCCTCCATATCAGCTTCGAGGCCATGCTCCTCATGGGCGCCATCGGGGTCCTGAGAGGGCTTCGAGCCCGCCGCAAAACTGGCATAGGTCAGAAGGCAAAGGACGCCAATTACAGAACAGATGGTGAGCAGGGGGTTTTTCATAGGGGTACGTTTAACGTTCTCCGTGTCGCTGTCGATCTTGAATTTCGCGAATCTTGGGTTGATCGGCTTCCCAGTACTTCAATTTCGCTTCCCCGCTGGGCTCCTTGAAGGGGCGTACAACGCGAAAACCTACAAATGGGGCGTTCGTGTGGTACCAGATGCTCTTAGGTAGCTGCGGATCTTGCACCTTCCAAGCCTTTGTGGATTTGCGGCGAGCCGCACTCCGCAACCTGTCGAGATCATCGTCCCAAGAGCCACCGCGTACGATGCGCGGGTAGAGGCGTTTGGGCCAAGTCACCGGATTCGTGAAGATCTCGCCTTCTTCGACAGCGTATTCCTTGGAATGAGCATCGAGCACCCATTCCGAAACGTTGCCGTGCATGTCATAGAGCCCCCACGGATTGGGCTGCTTAGATTTGACAAGTTGATAGGTGTCGTCTGCGTTGTCGAAGAACCACGCATAAGCTTCTCCATCCTCGGGCTTGTCACCCCACGAGTAGGCGGTCGTCGTTCCCGCGCGACAGGCAAATTCCCATTCGGCTTCCGTCGGCAGACGGTAGAAGCGACCTGTCTTCATCGAGAGCCACTGCGTGTATTGACGCGCCGCGAATTGGGTCATGCAAATTGCCGGGTAGCCATCGAAGCCCATGGAAAAATCCATTGGCACGTAGGCTGGAGTGGGGCGGCTAACCGCATCCGCCCAAACGGCCTGGTCGGTCTTCTCTTTTGCATCACCATCGCGCAATTGAATGTCCAGGCGTTCCTGAAACACTCGGTACTCATTCCAGGTGACTTCGTGCTGTTCCATCCAAAAGGGATCGATCTGGACCAGGTGCTGGGGGCCTTCATCAGACTTCCGATCCGTTTCCGAATCCAAGCTGCCCATTAGGAATTCACCTCCCGCGACAGGCACCATGTGAAAAGTCACATCCGTATCGCTGAGTCGATCGGTGTAGGCCTTCATCTCTGCGGGAGTCTTGGCTGTTGAGTTCTCAATTGCCAGGACAGGAGGAACACCCGTAGGGACCTTCTGTACTACTTGTGGCAAGCTCAAGAGGAAAAGTGGGATGAGTAGTGAGGTCAGCATGAATCCTGAAATAGGGGGAACAGGGGCGTGAGCACTTTAGCGTAGATTGAGGCGCACAATGATACGCATCTTTCTGCTTCTCGCTTCTCTTATTTGGTCTTGTGCTAGCCCGCCACAATTGCAGCGATTTGAGCAATCAACGCGTGGCCTTGGAACGGAATTTCGCATCGTCCTGTACGCCACAGATACAGAACTTGCTTGCGCGGCCTTTCAAGAGGCTTGGAATCGAATGGAGGCATTAGACGCCAAGCTGAGCGACTACAAGCCTGATAGCGAGCTTGCAAGACTCTCCGCAAAGCCCATGGGGCAGGGCCTGCGAGTCTCTGACGACTTGTGGACTGTACTCGTCAGAAGTCAGGAGATTTCCGCCCAATCGGAGGGAGCCTTCGACATTACCGTCGGCCCCTACGTACGGCTTTGGCGTCGTTCTTTTCGGCAGGGGAGATTGCCGAGTGCCGCGCGGCTCGCACAGGCGAGAGAGCAAGTGGGGCATAGTCATCTGAAATTGGCCTCCGATGAACAAGTCATCATTCTTGGTCTGGATTCAATGCAACTCGATTTGGGTGGCATAGCCAAGGGCTTCATCATCGATGAGATGCTGGCAGAAATCCGGGGCCATGGAATCCGCTCTGCCTTGGTTGAGGGTGGTGGAGATATTGCCGTGGGGGATGCGCCGCCTAACTCAAAGGGCTGGACGATCGCCGTTCGCGCTCAAAAGGAGGTTGGCGCAGTCTTACTCCTCGAAAACTGCGCCGTCGCCACATCGGGCGACTTCGCACGCTTCGTGGACATCGAAGGCCAGCGCTATTCCCACTTGATTGATCCCGCCACGGGCCTGGGATTGACAAGCGCCATAGCGGCTTGCGTGATCGCTCCGGATGCTATGACAGCCGATTCGCTGGCTTCAGCCGCTTGTGTTATGGGGCGGGAGGTTTCCTTAGTGTGGCTGGAGAGCTTCCCAAGCGTGGAAGCGCGTATTTGGATGGACCAAAAAGAACCGCTAGGGGCTTGCGAGACTTCAGGCTTCAGGAAGACAATAGTGAACCTACCGGTTTCTTCCTCCACAGCGGAACTATGAACTCGAACAGCAACGCCAACTCGCCCTCTCGTCGAACCTTCATGCACGGTGGCGCCATGGCCGCTGCAGCGGCAGCCAGCGCACCCTACACGGCCACGGGCAAATTGTTTCGGCCTGGTGGTGATGAACTCCTCCGTGTGGGTTTGGTCGGTTGCGGTGGTCGCGGAAGGGGCGCTGCTTTCAACGCGCTCAGCGCAGATCCAAACACCAAATTGGTCGCGGTTGCCGATGCCTTCGCGGATCCGATCGAGTCCGCGTTGAGTTCATGGCGCAACAACGAAAGCGTCGCCGCACAGATTGACGTGGATCAAGATCACCAGTTCGTGGGCTTCGATGCCTACAAGCAAGTGATCGAATCTTGTGACGTGGTGCTCTTGGCGACCAGCCCGCACTTCCGTCCGCTTCATGTGGAAGCTGCTGTCGAGGCGGGTAAACACCTCTTTATTGAGAAGCCGGTCGCCACCTGCCCCACGGGCTTGCGTCGCATTTGGGCGGCCCTACGAAAGGCTCGTGAAAAGAACCTCAGCGTGGTTTCAGGCCTGTGCTATCGCTACGAATTCGCCAAGCAAGAAACGGTCAAGCGCGTACAGGACGGCTCGATTGGTGACATCATTTCCATGCAAACAACCTACAACACCGGAGCCTTGTGGCACCGGGGGCGCAAGGAAGGTTGGAGCGAGATGGAATACCAGATGCGCAACTGGTTGTACTTCGCTTGGCTCTCGGGTGATCACATCGCCGAGCAACACATTCACAGCCTGGACAAGTTAGCCTGGGCCAAGGGCGGCTACCCGGTCAAGGCAACTTCCAGTGGTGGTCGCGTGCAACGTACCGATCCCAAGTGGGGCAACATCTACGACCACTTCAATACGGTCTACGAATGGGAAGACGGGGTTCGTGGCTTCTCCAGTTGCCGCCAATGGAATGGCGCCGCCAGCGATGTCTCTGACTATATCTACGGAAGCCGTGGAACCGCCAACATTCAGCGACATAGCATCGAAGCCGGCCCGTGGTCATGGCGCCATCGCTCGAGCGAGCCGGACGATATGTATCAGAATGAGCACGATGCGTTCTTCGCATCCATTCGTTCCGGGGATCACATCGACAATGCTGACTACATGTGTGAGTCAACCCTGATGGCCATCATGGGTCGCTTGGCCGCCTACACTGGCCAAACGGTGACTCGCGAGGACGTACTGAACTCGAAGCTCGACTTGAGCCCTAAAGCCTACGAATGGGGTGACGTCAGTTGCGCACCGATCGCCATCCCTGGAGTCACGAAGATGGTCTAGGGAGCGCTCCTAGAGGCAGGCCGATCAAGCCTCCTTGCATAATGAAAGCGGCGGCGAGCATCTTGTGCTCGCCGCCGCTTATTCGTTACAGACTATTTGTCCGTACTGCTATCTACCAACCGATCGCGTTGCTGGTGTTGAAACCATCGGAGCAGAAGATGTCGGCGGTGTCGCGGAACCAGTACTGGATGTTGAAGGGACTACTGTTGATACCGGTGGTATCAAACACAGCCACAATCCCGCCCGTGCTGCCGTTGTATACGGACGAACGAGTGACCTGACCCAAGACGCATCTGCGACCACAACCGAAGGGCAAGTCGCCCTGAGTGTCGCCGAAGAATAGGATGCCCGGTGTTGCGGGGATACCAGAGATGTTGAAGCTCATGACCTGGCCGGGATCGCCGCTCAGGTGGGTGAGAAGTGCACCGAATCCGTCAACCGAGTTCGGGTTAGCCGGATCACAGTAGCTCGTCGGTCCCGTCGGGCCCGAACCACAGACGACTTCGATGACTTTGAATCCGTCGATGCCAGCCTCAACAATGCTCTGCGCATCAGCGTCGTTCGCTGTGAAGCGTAGAACCATCGTGCTCGTAAGGGTGATACCCGTTGAGTTCATGTCGATTGCGTTGGATTTCCACGAGTCACCACCCTGGGTGTCGTGACGAGCAATCTCAGTCCAAGAGCCAACCCCGCCATTGTTGTTGGCCTCAACAAGAATGAGGTCATCGCCATCGGTGTTTGAAAGCCACAAGTAGTAAAGGTATTCAACGATGACATCGCCGCCCGTCATGTCGAGGATCGGTGAAACCAGCGTGACTGAGCCGCCGTCAACATCGGTATTCCCTGTCTCGTTCTGAGTCAGGTAAGCCGAGCCACTGCCGTCACCATCGCTGCTGGGATCATAGTCCCAGTCGTTAGCATTAACAGGCACGCCACGCTGCCATTGCCCAGAGCTCGCTCCTTGGACAGATGTCGTCCAACCCATAGCGGCTTCAAAGTTATCCGAGAAGCCTACGACGGGGTCTCCAGGGATTGCCGTCCACGGTGAGCTTGCGCCGCCTACAGGTACCGTAGCGGGGCCACAGCTATCGCTATTGAAGCTGACGTAGAACTCCGGGGTGTCCGTGCAAATGGTCACGGGAAGGTCCGCGACGTACGTGCTACCTGAACTGTTGTTCATCACGATCGAAGCGTAGGATCCGCCGTTGTAACGGTAGTTGAGTAGCACGTTGCCATTCAAGTTACCGACGACTTCAACTGAAACTTCAGTAGGCGTGATAGCGCTGACCAAGGTCGGGGGAGTCCCCGTCGCGCCCGAATAGATCGGCAAGCAAGCGACCGTAGCCGGCAAGACCTGTGCGATCACCGTCGGGTGGAAGAACAGAGTCATGTTGTTCAAGCCACCAGAGCACAGGTGGCAATAGCTCATGATCGTGCCTTGGTTTGTGCAAACCTGAGCGTTCTGGCACTGTCCCCAATACTGACTTGAGGGGCACTGGTCCAACGGGGGGCAGTAGTCGTGCGAGTGGGGGGACGAGAAGTTGTGCCCGAGCTCGTGGGTGAAAACCATGAAGTCCCAGGTCAACGGACCAGAGACGACCGGGAAGGGCATGTTTCCGTTGATATTCCCGCTGACGCCAAAGTTGAAATCGTTGTTGCACAAGACATCAAGGTAAGCAACGCCACCGCCGAGGCCAGCACCACTCAAGAAGTGGCCGAGTCGTGCGCCGGTGGGAATGTTCCCTGCCCATGTCGCGACAAATTCGTTGAGGACGTCAATCGAGTTGCCGCCTGAATCCTGTGCTGACCAACCATCATTGCTGGTGGTGTAGAACTGCACATAGGGGAAGGTCAGAACCGTGTTGAACTGATCGATGTAGCGTCCACTGCCCGCTGCGATCAATGAGGTCACGTAAGCGGTTTCTGCGGACAGGTTACCGTTGAACACTTGGTTCAACTGGTAGTCCGTTTCAATGGCGACCGTGCACTCGCGTAGGTTGCAGGCGCCCTGGGCGAACTGGAATCCGAGGGACTCTGCGTCCTGGTCGAGTAGGGGATTACCAACGGGCGTGCGCAGCAGGCGCTCACCGAGCATCTGGCCATCCGTCTTCTCGTTCTCGCAGAAGTTGCCCATCTCGCTGCCGAGATCATTGAGGGTCGTTTCACTGACCATCATTGCGGTGCTGCTCAGCCAATCGTCATTCTCGCCTGCCATCGGCATCAGGTGCAGAACTTCGTTCCCACGCTTGATCCAACCGCGCGAACCCGCGCGCGAGAATGAAAGGGTCACGTCGGAGTCAGTCTCGCCAACAACCGTGCCCTGCCAGACTGAGAGATCCAAGTTGTCGAGCAAATCCGCACGCGGCGCGCCATCAACAAAGAAGTTCATCTTCATCAGGTCCAGGTCGAGGCGCTTCAACTGCAAGTCAATCAGTTCGCCACCGGGCAAATAGACTTCGTGCATGATGACCGCATCTTCGCTCATTAGATCAGCGAAGGCGTTCAAGTTGGGCTTGACGGTCACCGTCTGAACTGCCGTATTTGTACCCGTCACATCCATCGGAAATGACGTATGTGTTTGGGCTGTAGCCGTCGCCGCGAGGGGCAGCGCGCAGACCAGGCCGGAGAGAATAAGCTTCATGGGGATCTGTTTTTCGGGGGGAGGGGTGAGGTAGGGCCGCACACCAAAGAGGTGTATTTGCCTGGGGTGGGCACCTTATCTAAGGGTACCTTCCCTATAGACCTCCGGACGAGCGTACGGGTTCCCAAAACACCCGGCTCCCAGCAGTTCTCTACAATTATCGAGAAAGCGGGGCGCTTTCGCACAGAATTCCCTGCGGGCGGCTCAGTTCCTGGCTAGCCATTTCTCTCCGAGTGCGAATACGCTCTGCCACTCAAGGGGCCGCGTGCCATGCAGTTGCCCAATATTTGAATCCCAAGGACTACTAGGCGGCCTTTCCCTCGAGGTGGGCGCTCTCGGTAGCGTCGGTTAGAGAGGCTCGGCGAGCCTGATCCAGGACCACTTCATGATCTTCTGGGACAGTCTCAAGTGCTCGCACGCTGCGCAGTCCACGACTTCGCCGATGTCGCCTTTCCCTCCGAATGACAGGTGCAAGTCCAATCGATGGGCCAGACTTGCATGGGCCGCACCCTTTCCCCATTCCTCATTCTCGCCAAAGTTGTGGTGGCAGCCAGCCTATACTCCCCAACTCGCCGTCGAGTCTCACACTCAAATGCGCAGCTTGACTAACAGCGAATGCAGGAAGCACCTGCTCAGCCCAACCTGGAGATAAACCTAGGTCTACATCTTTTTTCAGGCTAGCCCGGCTTCATGACCCTCAGGGGCCCCTTTCATCTCACCTTGAAATGTTTTTAGAAGAAATACTGCTCAGAATTCAATTGAGCACGCTTATACCATTGGACGGTTGGTTTGGCTCGCCAGACTTGATCGTTCACCCCGACCGATTGGTTGGCTCCCAGGTGCAGAAACAACAGTGTTAGACATTCAGAATGATCACTGTGGCTGGGGCTGACTGCACTATTGGGCCCTCGTGGCCCAATGTTGTACCCGAGTCGAATCGGGAGTAATTTGCAGGGGAATTGAGGGCCTGGGCCTCAAGGTAGAGAGAATCTGGCGAGGAAAGGGCCAGATGACAATATCCAGACGGAAGGCGCCGTGTCGGGGGACGCGGCGTCTTTCGTCTCTATTCGGCCTGCTTTGCCGAGGGCCCCTAAGGCGTCCCTACGAGTCGCACTTCTAGTCTGTGGGCTCCTCGGAGTCGCGCTCCGGAGCTTCCGAGCTTCCGGTGTTCGTCTCACCCAAGTAGCCGAGCCCCCTCAAGCTTTCCATCTCTTCTGCGGAAAGCGTCTCTGTCGCCACAGAGCCAAGATCAAGCACCTTCTTGATATCGGTACATTCCTTGAAAAGGTCATTCAAGCGCTTGTAGACGGTGACCATGCGATCGCGGTGATCGACCTTGAAGTCTTTGCCTTCTAGCAGATTGTGCTGCTCTTCTGGGTCCGCGCTGCGATCAAAGAAGATCGGCGGTTTGCGATTTCCCGTCTTGATGAACTTGTACTCGCCTTGCTCATCGCGACCGATAATGACGTGGCCTTGGAACATGACCAATCCATCCTCGATCTCCTCGTTGAGCATGATTTTTCTGGCTAACGAGGGAACCTGACCGATCGGATCCAGATTCGATAGCTCCAGGATCGTCGCTGCCAAATCCGTCGATTGGGTCAAAGCCGAAACGCGCCGAGGAGCGACGCCTTCCTTCTCCGGCAGGAGGATAATCAAGGGAACCTGGGCCACCTCATCATGGTGCGTATCGTGCAGCATGGTCTCGTGCTCGTAGAACGACTCACCATGATCTGCCGTGATGACTACCAGGGTGTTTTCTAATTGCCCGCGCTCTTCAAGCTGTTCGAACAAGATGCGCAATTTGTTGTCTAGCAGGCGAATACCGGCATCGTAGAGCCCGATTAGGTATTGCCTGTGATCTTCCGGTAGAGGCTCAATCTTCAGCGAGAGGTCCTGCAGATACTTCGACGCGCAATTGCTCTCACGCCCTTCTCGCAGAGAACAACCGGTAAAGCCTTCTGGAACCGCCCCCGCAAACTCGTCGATCAGTTTGCCGTTGGAGCGATAGGGCATGCACGGCCCAGATTGACTCGAATCGGAATGGATGTCGAAGAAGTGGAGGAAGGTGAAGCTGCTTTCTACAGGCTGATCATCTATGAGATCCAGGTAATCCTTGATCGTCAGTTCGGCATCACAATACCGCCCAACGAAGTGATCGAAGCCCTGGGCAAAACCAAATTTCCGCGTCAGCCAATCACCGTGGGCGGTAAATCCTGTCGTGGCGTAGCCAGCCTCTTTGAAGCGCTCGGCCAGAGTGATAGCCGACTCTGGAAGGGGATGAATGGACTCCGTTGCCGGGTTCTTGACCGGTCGAACGCCGTGACTCGGAAAGTGCAGGCCCGTGAGCATGGTCGCGTGAGAGGGCAACGTGCAATTCGAGTTGGAGAAATGATTGTCGAAGACAACTCCACGCTCCGCTAGGGAATCGAGAAAGGGAGTCGTCTCTTTCGAATATCCGCCAAAACCCGTGTGGTCAGCCCGGAGGGTGTCGAGGGAGATCAGAAGAACCCGGTGGGGCTGAGATCCAGACGCAACGGGACTCTCACTATCAGAAGAACAGGAACCGATGAGGCCCAATAGCAAAGCGGGCACGAGGCGTGCGGATGTCATTCGGAGAGGATTCATTCGTTCCATCAGATTGCGATGCGCGGACGTGTGGGGGGGTGGAGCGGCTGCCGGTAAGTATAGACCATGCGACTGTACTGGCTCAGATGAGGTTTTTTTGCTGACCTTTGGCTCTCGGTCTGCTGAGATCGGCATATGAAACGCCTTCACTGGATACGGGTCTCGGTCATGCTCTCTCTTTTTGCTGCTTGCCAGACTCCACCGACTATCGACGTGGAGCGCAGTGAACAGCTCGACGTTCTCAGCAGCTTGGAGATCAAGAACGCCAGTGTCCCTGAATCAGGGCTACTTTGCGCCGGCCAGCTCACGGAGGAGCAATTCGACGCCTTGGCGCTCATTGGGTACCGAAACTTCATCAATCTGCGTCTACGCAACGAAGTGGGCACCGGTTGGGAGGAAAAGCACGCGGGCACAATCGGAGTAACCTTTGAGCGTTTACCGATCGCGAACTCCAACAGCATCTCGGAAGAGAATGCCCAAGAGCTCGCGCGCTTACTCGATGCAGCCGATTCCCCAGTGGTCTTGTATTGCGGCAGCTCGAACCGCGTTGGCGCACTCTACGGGGCCAAGGCCTTTTACGTCGATGGCGCTACCCCGGACCAGGCAATGGATCTTGCCAACCGCGCAGGGATGACCCGCCTCGAGCCTCGCCTGAAAGAACTGCTTGAGAATTAGCGCTGATTCATTCAGCGCATCTCTAAGATGCGCCTCAAGCGCGCGGCCTCTTCTGGCTCCTCTGTAATTAAATTATGCAGCTCCGCGGGATCGTGCAGGAGATCGTAGAGCTCCGAGTTTACGGGGCTGTTGGCGTGATGGATCAGCTTCCAGCCTTGCTCTGTGACCACGAAGAGATCGTCCCGATGCTGGATTGGCAACTCATCAAAAACAGCGCCATTCGCTTCGGCTAGTCGAGCCTCCGCAAAGGCAACCCGGGGCTCATCAAGTTCGCGGCGAAGGATGGGCAGCAAACTACGGCCGTCAATAGAAGCAGGAAAGGCGATCTCTAACTTCTCCAACACCGTGGGGAGGATGTCGATTGTCCGAACCAATTCGGGCACGACCAGAGGCTGGCTCATCTCAGGCAGGCGCAGGATCAGTGGTACTCGAATAGACCAATCGTAGAGCAAGCCAGAATCCGCCCAAGCATGATTCCGCAAGCCATCGGAGAGGCCCAATCCATTCCCTCCTGCGACTATGATCAACGTGCGTTCGTACTGACCGGTCGCCTTGAGGTAGTCGACCACACGACCAAGTTGCTGGTCAACATAGGCAACTTCTAAGTCGTACAGCTCCTCGCGCAAGACCCACTCCCCAAGAGACTCTGGGTTGAGATCAGAAACACCAAACTCATTGGCGAAGTCCTCGGGAGGGAGGGTTTCGGCATCTTGAACATCCGCGAGGTGCAACCAAAGGTGCCAGTGACCGGAAGTGCCATATTGTTCCAGCCAAGTCAGCGCTTCGTCTGTGGTTTGATCACTGCGCCTGTTGGCGACCTGATCCACCAGTCCCGAGCGACTGTCGGGTAGACCGGTGTTGAAGCTTTGATACCCGCTGGCTAGACCGAAGAGTTCCGTCATTGAGTAGCTGCTGACGAAAGCTGCCGTACGCCATCCACGTGAACCCAAGATCACCGACAGAGTCGTATTCTGCGGCGTCAATACCGGACTATGAACTCCCTCCGGATCATTGGCTACATCGGTCTCGGGATAGCATCCCGAGAGAATGGATGCATGAGCAACGTTGCTGATCGGTGCACTAGCTATGGCGCGCTCGAATCGAATGCCCTCATCCGCCAATTGATCAAGCACAGGAGTTCTTGCTTCCAAGTGACCATAGCAGCCGAGGCGGTCAGCCCGTGTTGAATCAAGAGTGACCAGGAGCACATTCCAGTCCTGATCCCATGCTCGCGGAACAGTGGAATCTTGCGAACAGCTGGCTGCCCCCAAGCAGAACCCTAGCGCGACGAGCCCCATTGCAAACCGCTCGGGTAAAAACATCCCCGGAACAATTGGCAAAGCGCGGCCAACCGAAGGGTTGGACCGGAAGAGAAGCTTTGACAGCGGATTGGCGAGTGCTTGTCGGATCATGATCTAGTAGCGGGCACGGACAACCCACAAAGTCTAAGCTAGAAAGGGCTCCGTACCAGCGACTGCACCCAAGAGCCTTTCAAAAGCTGCTGTCTTTCCTTCCTCCATCCGCCCGCATGATGCTATTTCCTCGATCTCGATCCAGCTGGTTGACCTTGACCGCACTGCTTGTTCTTGCCCTGGTCTCCAGCGCAGCCTCCATGCCGTGGCAAGACTCGCATGAGGAAAATCTAAAATCCAAGGATCCCATGCTGCGGCTCTTGGCCGCCCGTGCAGTGATTACTGAGGGCGGTGAAGACGCGGAGAAGATCCTATTGAAGCTCCTCAAGGATGATGACTGGGAGGTTGTGATCGTAGCTGCGGAGGGTTTGGGGGAGCACGGCGACGAGAAGTCGATAGATCCGCTTGTCAAGCTAGCCTACAGCTCGCCTCTTCTTCACATCCGAGCCGTAGCGGCGCTCTCCCTGGCCAAGCTGAATGCAGAGGAGGCGCGGGCTGAGCTGAGTAAGAAGCTGAAGAAGGACACCGCAATTCCGGCCTGCGAAGCGCTAGTCCTGATCGCGCCTTCACTGGATGCAGTTGAAGTCTCGAAGGGGCTAAAGAAGCTTTTGAAGGACAAGCAACTCGATGTCCGTGCCGCGGCAAGCGCTGCGATGGTTGCCCTCACTAGAGAGGGTCGTGGCAAGTTGATGGACGACCTGCTCGATTCTGACCACTTGTCCGTTAGAGCGCGAGCTCTTGAGATTGCGGCCGAACAGCCCCACTACGAGCAGGTCAAATCTCTGCGCAAGTTCTTGGGACAAGCGGAGATTAAGGACGTGGTCTTACGTCGGGCACTGCCCGCAATGGCCGCAGGCATCGACCGCATCGAGAAGAACCCGGGCAGTCAATTCACCGAGGTTGTCCAAGAACTCTGCGCTGACAAGGAAGCGCGAATCGCGATTCGTGGCGCTCTTCTCGCCCGCTTGGCACTCTCCTATCCGTGGGGCAAGAGTCTCGATCTCACCGAGCTGACCTTGGGCGCCCGCGAGCATTCAGATCCGGGAGTCCGCGCAGGCGCCGCGCAATTCTTGCGTTACATAGGAGGCGAGAGGGCTCTGGAAGCAGTCCACACCCTCTTTGACGGAGATTCCAGTGTACGGGTCCGCTTGGCAGCCTTTCACACGATTGTTGCTCTGCAGCCAGTGACGACCGACGAGACGCGAACGTGGATTATCGAACAGCTTTCCAAAGAGGGCAGCAGCGAACTGCGGGAAGCGATGGTCGTGACTTTGGGCGACAAGGAGATGATGGAACAAGGGGATGCGGTACAAGCCTTGATCGAAACCCTTGCGGACAACGATTCCGGTGTCAGGGTTTGTGGCGCCGTATCCCTTGGACTCACTCGTAGCGAACATGCCGTCGATCCCTTGGGCGCGATTCTCAACGAATCAGAAGACTGGCGCATGCGCGGTGCAGCTTTGGTTGGTCTCACCAAGTCACTGCAAAAGAGCTCAGTCAAATTCGTCATCGAAGCCTTGGCCGACACGGAGCCCCTGGTGGTTCGCAGTGCCCAAGCGTTCTTGATTTCGATCGCCCGTGGCGAAGAAATTGATCCCACGGTAGAAGCATGGCGCGAATGGTGGCTGCGAATGGAGGCCAAGATTCGTCTCTACGACCCGCGTGAGCAACAAGAGCGCAACAAGCGTTACGGCTATGCCGCGACGCCGGATGAAATTTATCGAGGACTAGATGTCTTGGTGCTCAATAGTCGTGGCGACCATATTCAGGCCATCCTGGAACGGCTCGGGATCGATCACCGGCTTACCATTTCGAACCAGGTCAAAACGGATGGTTTGGATGCTTCCGGCATCTTCATCTCGAACTGTACGGGAGAGTTGGAACACGAAGACTTGGACCGCCTTGAGTGGTTTGTGAAGGTCGGTGGTTATCTCTGTGGTTCTTGCTGGGCTTTGACCGAAACCATCGACAAGATCGCGCCAGGCATCGTGACCAAGGTGATCACGCGCGACGAAATCGTCGACAGTGTTCCAGCTTCAGCGTGCGACACGGGCAGTAAATACACACGGGATGTCTTCGGCGAATACGTCATTCCAATCTATCGCTTGGAAGGCGCTCACATCATCCGGGTCTTGCAACCGGAACGCGTCGAGATGTTAGTGGATAGCGTTGAGTGCGCCGAGAAATGGGGTGGAGGCAACTTAGCTTGCTGGTTCTCCTACGGTCATGGAACGATCCTTGACTCAGCCAACCACTTCCAGGGCCAAGGCTTTGCATATGCTCTTGGCTTGAAGAAACCAGTCGATCGCAAGGCTTACGCCGTCAACCACATGGGGGCGACATTGGAACGCATTAGGGAGACAGCGGATGAAAAGTTCTGGGGTTCGACCTTCAAGGCAGGCGAGAACATCATTGACTACTCGGTTTTCCGACTCGTTACGAACTTCGTTCGACTAAGGCGCAAGGAAGGGCTCTAGGTTAGGTGGAGAGCTTGGGCGCACGCATGAGGTTCGGAACCTCGAGCTGGTCTGCAAAGAGTTGGCTGGGGAACTTCTATCCGCAAGGAACCAAACCCAGAGACTTCTTGGCGGCCTATGCGCACGTTTTCAAAACGGTTGAGGCTGACGTCACTTACTACCGCGTTCCCAGCCGCAGCATGGTGCAGGGCTGGCGTGATCGAACTCCGAAGGACTTCGTCATGGCTGCCAAGTTTCCTCGCGGGATCGTACATGCCGGACAGGGACCCAGCCCCGACGCGTCGCGTGTATTGGTTTACGACTACGCGCAAAAAGAGAGTGAAGCCTTTCTAACTGCGATGGGGGAGCTCGGCAGTAAATGTGGGCCACTGGTTCTTCAGTTCCCCTACTTCAATAGTGAAGCCTTCAAGGATGCGGGTCCATTCATGGAGAGGCTGGACACCTTCCTCGGTAGCTTGCCTTTGGAATTTCGCTACGCGGTTGAGATCCGCAACAAGAATTGGGTAAGCGAGGAATTCTTGGAGATGTTACGCAGCCATCGCGTCGCCTTCACCCTTCTCGATCTGGCCTATATGCCGCACGGCGATGAACTCTCCCAGGAGTTCAACTTGGTCACCACAGACTTCTTATATCTGCGTTTGATCGGAGACCGCAAGAAGATCGATGCGCTGACTGAGACCTTCGACAAGTTGGTCATCGATCAAGAGCGGAGCCTCCGGCGCTGGGCAAAGCTGATCAACAAACTCGCCGATGAAGTGAGCGAGATCTTTGGCTATGCAAACAACCATTATGCCGGGCACGGACCTGCAACCGCTGCGCAGCTACAATCACTCGTACGCGGTGAGGAACCCGGCGCAATTCCACACACGCCGCGCTCTGGAGAACTCCCCTTCAGCTAGCGCAAGCTCTTGAGAATTTCGGCCGCTTGCTCGCCAGGGCTGTCCGTCTTGATGGCTTGCTCGATGCGACCCTTCGCATCGATCAAGAAGGTCAATCTCGCTGCCATCTTGGTCTTCGCGTCCGCAGCCGCGCCATAGGCAGTGCCCAACTCGCGCTTCGTGTCACACAAGAGGAGAAAGGGAAACTTGTGCTTTTCAGCGAAGGCGCGATTGCGTTCGACGCTATCAAAGGACACGCCATAAACTTGGATACCAAGCTTCTGAAATTCGGAGATTCGGTCACGGAATCCCCCTCCCTGGTTAGTTCAGCCAGGCGTATCAGCTAGCGGATAGAACCACAGTAAAAAGCGTTGGCCGGCCAAGTCTTTGGAGGACACTTGGTTTCCCATGTGATCCTGACACTCAAAAGCAGGCGCAAGATCACCAGCTTTCAAGCTCAAGCTTGCACCGCCACCAGGTAGGAAACGTTGGATGAGTTTTTTGAACATGACCACTTCTAGGAGGGAGGAGAGACGCGTCGAAGATACCACGCTACTGGATAGAGCGAGAGGATCAACAAGACAACGAGGGCGTTGTTGAGGCCCCCAGGTAAGGCAGCGACCGCAGCGCTAAAGACTAACATGCGCCGAAGTGCACAGCCCATAGCAGGGACAACGTCGGCCGGTACCCACGTCTCCAGTTTCTTGGCTTGACGAAGGAGCCCAATGCTTGCGGCTATGCCCAAGAAGAGCGCCACGCCGCGCCCAGGCAAACTCGCATAGGGAACGGGCAAGAATGCAATGATCCAAAACCAAACGGCGAGCGAGACGAGCAATTGACGCGGAGTCCTTGTCTTTCGAGATGAGTCTTCGCCGTCCTCCATGCGCCCAAGTCGCGATAGCGTGAAGACATACATTCCGTAGAGTAGAGGTGCGCTCCAAAGACTCGAGATGGCCATGAAGTCGACGTCAACGGCAAAGAAGCCGACTGACATGTTAGCTGCACGGCAAGCCCCTAGAAGCAAGGGGCCTAACCATGGACCTCGACCAAAGAGGTCGTAGCTTGCGGCACATAGGGCCAAAGCTAGGACCCAACCTCCGGCGGCCGGACTGACAAGCACAGCTAACAAAACACCACTAGAAAAAAGGCCTGCGGCGGCCGCTAATGCCATATTGGGGCTTATTCTTCCGGAGGGGATTGGCCGGTTCGGCCTGGTCTTTGCATCCTCGACTCGATCACTCCAATCATTCAGCGCCATCCCGCCGTGATACACACACAGCGAGGCGCCCACTAGTAGCAGGGTAGTATTCCAGCCTGGTAGAAAGCCTTGAGCCAGAACCAAGCCTGCCAAAACATCAGCAACCGCAGTGGGAGCCAGAGAGATCCGTAACAGGCGAGCCCAGGCCGCGAGCTTGGATTCGATTTGGCTCAATTGAAAACGTGGGTCGACAGGTCGTTGTAGATCACGAAGACAAAGATCGAGACGATCAAAACCAATCCGACCAACTGGCTGTAGCTGAAAATGCGCTCGCTGACTGGCGATCCCTTCAGTTTTTCAACCAAGAGGAAGAACAGGTGCCCACCATCCAGAATCGGAATGGGCAACACATTCAAGAAGGCTAAGTTCATCGAGAGCACACACAAGAACCAGAAGAACTTGACCCAGCCCAATGTCGCTGTGTGGTGGGCGATGATGCTGATCTTGATGATGCTTCCAACATTCTGTTTCCCAACTTCACGCCGCATCATTCCGCGCAAGCTACGCCATACATCACGGATCATCTTAAAGGATGACGTCACTCCGAGTTTGAGCGCTTCTGGGAGGCTCGTCACACGATAGGTGTAGCTGGCGAGTGAGAGGTTGAGCCCGACGCTCATAGCTCGCATCTGCTCGGGCCTCGCTTCGATATCAAAGAAGTCAGGATTGCCAGCGAACTCCGTCTCGCGTCGAACACTGAAGACCAGTGCAGAATCACTAGAAGCAGCACTGCGCGAAGCGTTTACGAGATCTTGATAGACCTGAACTGGAGTTGAGTTGACCTCGAGCACAAGGTCGCCGGTTACGAGCCCCGCACGTTCGGCCGCCGAGCCAGGAAAGACAACGATTGAGGTACTATCTTGATCGTAGGTTAGCGCCAGATCTCCAGCGAGTTGGATGCCCTGTTCCTGGGTTAGCGCAGGCGCTTCCCAGCTCATGAGTTTTCCCTCTCGGCGAACTTCGTATTCGACCAGGCCCTCGGTAGCGACCAATGCGACGAGCAGATCACCTGGTTTCAGAAGCTCGTGGCCTTCGATCTTCAGTATGCGGTCATCTTTTGCCAGCTGACTCTTGCGAACGAGCTCTGTTTCACGCAGCGCGACTAGGTGCTGAAAGGTGGTGGTGAAGCCAATCAACTCACCGCCTTCAAGTTCGCCGGCTTCCGGCGTCACGTGGAACGCTAACTCTTTCCCTGCGCGATTCACGTTGACGGTAAAGGGCGCTTCAGCCTCCACCGCACTGGCCAATTGCTTCGCTGGCGTAAGCCCGGGTGTTTGGTCCACGACCCCGAGCAATAGATCGCCGCTCTGCAAGCCTGCGCGGGCAGCGGGGCTCTCTGCGATAACGGTCAGGGGTAAACCTTCCTCCAACTCCGGCGCCATGCGGCCAATGCTGTAGATCCCAAAAAAATCATCGAAGGTCGGCGCCATGTTCATCACAACCGGCTGCGATTCGCCGGGTGGGATGATCCTGAGCGCTACGTTTTCAGTTCCTCCGAACGCGACCTCCGGTGCGACTTGGTCCAGGTCATAAATGGACTCGCCGTTGACATCCAGGATCTTCGTTCCCGGCTGCAAGCCAGCCATCCACGCAGCGGAACCCGGGGCCACGGCGCCAACAATCGGCGGAGTGGATGGAATGCCGACGTAGAACAGTATGGGAAAGACAACCAATCCGAAGATCACGTTCATGATCACTCCAGCGGAATAGATAAAGAATCGCGCCCCGACACTCTTCGAACCGAGTTCCCATCCCTTTGCAGGCTCGTCCGAGTAACTGGACTCTTCGCCTGCCATACGAACGAAGCCGCCCAAGGGCACAGCAGCAATCTGGTACTCCGTATGTCCTTTCTTCCAGGAGAACAGTTTTGGCCCAAAACCCAGGCTAAAGACGTAAACACGCACCTTGCACAACCGCGCAGCAATGAAGTGTCCGGACTCGTGAACGAAAATCACAAGTCCAATGCCCAGGACTACCTGGACGATACGAAAGAGGTCGAGAATTTCCATGTAGGTATGTTCAGTTCGCAAGAGCTGCGATTTCATCGGTCGCCATACGGCGAGCGACTTGGTCCGCTTCTAAGAGATCGTCGAGGTTCGCCGCGAGGCCTGGACGACGATCGAGTACCGCAGTATTGATGCGATTGATGTCGTTGAATTGGATGCGCTCATCAAGAAAGGCGGCAACGGCCACCTCATCAGAGGCATTCAGCACACTGCCTGAATCTGCACCTTCCTCGACGCAGCGATAGCCCAGGCCGAGAGCCGGAAAGCGCTGCAAATCCGGCTCGAGAAAGTCGAGCCGCTTGAATAATGTGAAATCGAAGCCAGCGAGTTCTGCTGGGGCACGATCTGGATGGTGCAAGGCGTAGTGAATCGGGCCCCGCATGTCCGGCGGTCCCATTTGAGCGATGACGGAGCCGTCAACAAACTCCACCATTGAATGCACGATGGACTGCGGATGGACGACAACTTGAATGCGCTCGGTCTCCAATCCAAAGAGATGATGCAACTCGATCACCTCCAGTGCTTTATTCATCAAGGTTGCCGAGCCCACGGTAATCCGTGGCCCCATCACCCAGTTGGGATGCTTCAAGGCCATCGAAGGGGTAACGCTCTTCAAGCTCTCTAAACTGTTCTCGCGAAACGGTCCGCCACTGGCCGTCAAGAGTACGCGACGCACGCGGCCGAGGTCCTCGCCACGCAAGCATTGGAAGACGGCACTGTGCTCGCTATCTACCGGTACGATTTCCGCGCCGTGTTCTCTTGCCAGATCCATTAGATAGGCGCCGGCAACGACCATCGATTCCTTGTTGGCAAGGGCTAAAGTCTTCCCTCGTTTGAGGACAGCGACCGAGGGGCGCAACCCAACAGCACCGACTATCCCGTGCACGCAGATGTCGTAGTTGGACTCCCGCAGAAGCTCCAAGACCGCGTCATCACCACCGAATACCTTACAGTCGCCCGCGACCCGTTCGCGCAAGGCTGCGGCGGCGCTTTCGTCCGCCATAGCCACGAATTTAGGCCGAAACTCGGCTACCTGCTCTGCCACCTTTTCCCAGGAGGAATTCGCGGCCATGGCGTCCACGTACAATCCTCCGGCGGACTCCCGGACGAGGTCCAAGGTTTGCGTGCCGATCGAGCCGGTCGATCCAAGCAGGGCGATTCGTTTCATTAGGTGATGCCGAAGGCGGTTGCGCGAGTGGTGCAGGGGCAATATTAGGACAGTGAGCGCCAGATACTAACTCTCTCCACGGGATAAGCATCGCAGGCCGTAGGAATGCGGGAGCAGGATGAGTACATTGCTTGGATGAACGCTAGCCGAGACACAATGGATGAGACGCCCCTTTCCTATCGGGATGCCGGGGTCGACATTGGCGCCCAAGACGAAACCCTTGCACGCGCCAAGGACGCCATCCGTTCGAGCTTTACACCCGGAGTATTGGGCGATGTCGGCCTCTTCGGCGGATTATTCGACCCTGCCAAAGTGGGTTGCGGGGGACAGGTCCTGGTTGCCAGCGCTGATGGCGTCGGCACCAAACTCGATGTGGCCAAGCGCGCGGGAATCCACGACACGGTTGGCCGTGATTTGGTTCAGCACTGTATCAACGACATCTTGGTGCAAGGAGCGCGCCCCTTATTCTTTATGGATTACGTCGGAACGGGCAAGCTCGATCCCGTTGTCGTCTCCGACTTGATCCGTGGCTGTGCCGAAGCCTGTCGCGACAATGGCTTGGCCTTGCTGGGCGGTGAAACCGCAGAGATGCCCGGGCTCTACGCCCAAGGCGACTTTGACTTGGTCGGATTCATCGTCGGTTCCGTTGCCCAAGACAAGATTATAGACGGCAGCCGAGTACGATCAGGACAAAAGCTAATCGGGTTGACAAGCAATGGCTTGCACACAAACGGCTACTCCCTTGCGCGCAAGATCTTATTCGAGCGCCAGGGCCATGAGCTGTCCGACAAGCCCGATGAATTGGGCGGCGCAAGTGTGCAGGAGGCGTTGCTAGCGCCCCACCGCAGCTACTTAGATCCAGTCTGGCCTCTGCTCGAAGAGGGCTGTATCCCTGGCCTTGCTCACATCACAGGTGGCGGTCTTCTCGACAATCTGCCTCGTATTTTGGGCGGACTGAGTGCCCACATCGACCTCTCCAGCTGGACCATTCCGCCGCTATTCCAGTACCTAGTAGACGCCGGGCGTGTCGAACAGAACGAAGCTTTCCAAGTCTTCAACATGGGAATCGGTTTGGTTCTGATGGTCGAGGCGGATGACTGCAAGCGCATCATCACGCAGCTTGAGAAGGCCGGTGAGACGGCTTTCGAAATCGGAGTGATAAAAGAAATGGGCGAAGATGGAAAAGGAGTCGTCCTGTCGTGATTCGCGCTGCCTTGCTCGCTCTCTTGCTCTCGACTGCCACAGGCAGCTGGAAGAAAGCAGGCTTACTTGCACAGGACACTTTGGATTGGCGCAGCATTGCGACGATTGAGCAGGATGATCGAAGAGTTAGCGCCTATTGCCAAGCCTTGGCGAACGTGAATGCCGCTGAACTCGGCCAGCTCCTGCAGCCCGCGTTCAACGAATTCATGACGCAGAACCAAGCCTTCCAGCTCGAGCCTGCTCAAGCTCTCGCGGAAGCCATGCACAGCCGCGCCCGCGCCACCTGGAGCGCCATGTCACTCGCTCTAGTCTCGACCCGAGCCGGGGCTAGTGACCGTGCTGAAGAGGTACTAAGGGAACAACTCGCCGGTACTCTCGAGGGCCCCGATAAAATTGCACTTCTCGAACGACTGGGACTCGCGCTTCAGGGCGCAGGCTTCGAAAGGCGCGCCTTGGGTCCCCTGGGCAGCTCATTTGCACGCGGATCTCGTGATGCTGGCGTGGTTCTCGGACGAATTGCTCTGCGCCAGGGCCGCCTAGACCACGCACGGGCCATATTTCGCAGCTTACTCGACGAGGAACCGTCCCCATCCTGGGCTCTAAGGGGCTGGGGACTTAGCATGTTGCCCACTCGGTCCTATTGACCGCAGAGACCCTAGACCGCCGCATTTGCGGCAAACGTACACAACTGCACGGGTGCAGCTCACTTTCCGAGCATCCCCGCAGACTCTTCTTGTCAACTCCCTACGCTTTCTGGGCTATGACCTCCATGACGACGCGAACATTGCTCCCTGCCGTACTCGGCCTTGCGCTCCTTGCGAGCGCGACTCTCCCCCCTACTCATCGCTCGATTGAGAATCAGCTCAAGGAGAGTGAACACAAGAAGGTCGGCGAGAAGATCGCCTCGTGCATCGAGGCAGACATTGAGCGCAATGGCAAGAAGCGCGATGCTGAAGATGACCTCAGCAGCTACTTGGACAAGAAATGGACCAAAGCCGCCAAGAAGCGCAGCCCCCTGGTGCTTTCCGATGACATCGCTGCTGCCCTTTGGTACGTCACGGACTACACGAAGATCAAGGGCCTGAAGAAGGGCCGCATCACCGAAATGCCGGTCAGCATTGACTACTACGGTGAAGGCTTCACTTCCACCGCGGCTGTTTGGCTTCCGAAGAAGTACAGCCCCAAAATTCAGTACCCATTGGTTTTCTGTATTCCAGAACCTGGAATTAAGCCGGAAGCGCACTTGAATGACTCATGGGCCGACTCAACGGTTCGTGAGGGTGCAATCCTTGTCGCGATTGAAATGCCCGAAGATGAAGCCAACTGGGGTAGCCCGGGTGACGAGGGAGTGCCCGGTGGATTTGGCATTCTGATGCGCACCTTCCGTCAAGTCCAAGACACCTATGCCATCGACTTCGATCGCGTCTTTCTCGCTGGTCAAGGCCTCGGGGTTCAAGCTGCAATGCAGATCGCCAACCTTTCCGCCGATCGCTTTGCTGGAATCATCGGACGTAGCGGTGACGCGGCGGAAATGGCCCCCAACAATTTGAGTAACATTCCCTGCTTCTTCGCCGGTGGTGGCAAGCGCGTGAGCGCTTACGCCGAGCAGGCTAAAGAAGTCGGCGGAGCGGATTGCCTCGTAAAAGCAGATGGCAAATTGACAGACGTTTGGTCTTGGATGGCGGAAGTCAAGCGTAACGCCAATCCTGAAACGGTGCTTCTGCTCCCCACGGGTCCAACACCAACCAAGGCCTACTGGTTGGAGATTGTTCGCGAGGATTACCCAGAAGGATCAAAGTTGAAGGCCACGGCTGATCGGGCATCCAACACAATCACGATCGATGCCAACAACATCGAAAGCGTGACCATCTACCTCAACGACTCCATTGTTGATTTAGACAACCCGGTCAAGGTGATCCTCAACGGTGTTGAGCACGAAGACATGATTCCGCGCAACTTCAACACGATGATCCAGCAGATCTACAAGGGTCGCAGCGATCCAGGCAAGCTCTACACGACTCGCACCGAGTACGACATTCCTAAGCCCGCGAGTGACGACTCGGAAGGCATGGCGCAAAAACCGAAGTAGGGCCTGATGTCGACAGAAGCGCGCAGTAGCTTCGGGCTACTCGCGACCGTGGCTTTGGCGGGAGCTGGCACGATGGTGGTCGAGCTCGCCGCTGTGCGGGTATTGGCTCCCTGGTTTGGTACATCGGCCGCAGTTTGGACCAATGTGATCGGCGTGGTGCTTCTGGCTATGTCGCTTGGCTACTTGATTGGTTCGCGCCTTTCGATCAGAGAGCGACCCCTGCGTGCGCTTGGTCGGGCGCTGGTTGTTGCCAGCTTAGTCATCGCCTGGCTACCCGCGGCTACGGGGCCCATGGCAGGTCTTTTCTTGCCGGAGGGGGGAACCCTCGATCGTTCCGCTGATCTCCTCTTGTGGGGGAGTTTGGCTGCGTCTTTCGTCCTCTTCTCGCCTGCAGCTTTGGCTCTCGGATGTGTGGGGCCCCTTGCCGTTGAATGCGTTCAACAGCGAACCCAGGGCCATGCAGGAACTGCCGGTGGAACGGTGCTATTTGCATCGACTTTGGGAAGTCTCGTCGGGACCTTCGGCACGACGCACTATCTGATTCCGACCCTCGGCGTCGCTGCCAGTTTCTATGTTGCGGCGGGGACCTTAGCACTCTTGGGCTTCGTGGTTCTTTGGCGCGCGCGCAGCCTCAGTGCAGCGAGTGCGGTCCTGCTCCTAATGAGCGCTTCCGCAGCCTTCGGCGGCGGCTATGTTCCGCCGAATCCTCGCGGACAGGTCACGGTGCTCGAATCAGTCCAATCGCTCTACCAAGTCGTTCGCGTGGTCGAGAGTGGCAGCGGAGAAGCGCGTACTCGGCAACTTCAAGTCAACGAGGGCATGGATTCCTTTCAATCCGTGTGGCAGCCCAATCCAGGCTTGCTGGGCATCGGCTACTACTACAACTATTTCTGCTTGCCCGCCTGGTGGTCTCTCCCGCAAGAAGAATGGAAAGTGATGGTCTTGGGCCTTGGAGCGGGGACCGCTTGGCGCGTTCTTGACGGCACGCTTCCGATAGACACCCAACTGGAAGCCCATGGTGTTGAGATCGATCCAAAGGTCATTGAACTGGCTAAGCGATGGATGGACTTGCCCGAGGATGGCGAGCACTTCAGCACTTGGTCCGGCTGGGACGCCCGGGCTGTTCTGACTCAGCAAGAAGAGACCTACGATCAAATCATCCTCGACACCTATGCCAACCAGATGGAAGTGCCCGCGCATCTTTGCAGTCTGGAGTTCTTCGAGGAGGTATTGAAACATCTGCCCAAAGGCGGCTGGCTCTCGATCAATATTGGTGGCTTTGGAGTCGACGACCCGGTGGTGGACGCCATTGCACAAACTGCGGCGACTGCCTTTGGTCAAGCGGCCCTCGTCGTGCGAGTGCCTTTCGCCCGCAACTGCATCGCTTACCTGCGTCGCGACATGAGTGTGCCGCTTCCGGGCAAAGAGGGTTGGGAGATCGCCGCCGGACCGGTTGGGCACCTACTGCCGCCGATCCTTCTCGAGGGTGCCTGGCGCTTGATTGAACCAAGCGGCGAGGCTCCACTCACGGACGACCGCAACCCCATTGAAAAACTACAGCGTGAATCGATTGCCCTGGCAGCCGAGCGCTTGAGCGCTTTCGACTTGGCGGTGAACTGAGATGATCGGCGCCTGTCTGTGGATGTTCACCTGCATGAACCCTAGCGCCACCCAAGATGTCGGCTTGCAAGCCGCCGTGCGCTTGGTTGGTGAAGGACAGTTCGTGGAGGCCCTCTCTGCGGCCCGAGCCGAACCAGACCCCCTGGGACGCGTTCAGGCAGAACTCTACGTCTTGCATCAAGGCGGCGCGTTGGAAGAAGCCTTACGCGCCGGGCTGGGTGGCTTGGAGACGGGCCCAAACGATGTATGGCTACTGGGCCAATCAGGATACATCGCACTTTCCCTGGGGATTGGGGGGCTCGCCGAAGGGATCTACTTGCGCCTTGAAGAAGAGAGTACGCCCGAGCAGTTCGCAAGCAGCGAAGTGCTGCTGAGCGAAGCGCGCGACATGCAAGAGCGGCGCAAGGCGGAGACCCGCGCTTTGAGCCGTGCGCGAAGCGTCGTGCTCGCCTCCTTCCTCAGTCTGGTCCTGACGATGTGCTTCGTAGCTAGCCGGCCCAACGTAGCAAGCGAGTAGCACCGCAGACGGCGATCACGCCGCCTGCGATAACGCCAGTGCCCTACAGAATGTCGAGTAATCCGGTGCCTTCACCGGTGAGGGTAGAAGTGTTGGCCCGATAGTTGATATCGACGGAGAACTTCGTGTTGAAGGGGAGCTTCTCCTTGTCTGCAACGATCCCCAGAGAAGCAGCTGCAAAGCCACGAGCACGATCGGTGATCGAATCATCGTGCAGCATCTGAATCAAGGGCTCCACGGAGTGGCTATCCCCAATGAAACCGAGCGCCGAAGCCAAGGCGGCTTGGGTCGTTAGCGTTCTGGCATCGACGAGCATCTCCGTCAAGTTCGTCACGATCTTCTTATCCCCGAGTAGGCCGAGAGCAATGGCTGTTTGCTTGAGGAGTTCGCCACGATACTTGGATTTGCGCACAACCTCTTGGATCGGCTCAATCGCTGAGGTCGCATTCATCAATCCGAGGCCGATTGCGGTGTAGCCGCGAACGTCATCGTCCGACATGCGGTCAAACTTTTCGAGGAGGATGCCCTCGGCGTCGCTGTCACCAGCAATGCCGCAAGCGATGGAATAAGCGCCGACTTCGATTTTGGTTTTGGTGGACCGCAAGGATTCGCGCAAGGCCAAAAGAACGTCCGAACTTTGCTGCTCGCCAGCCTCCATCATGCCACGCTCCAAGACTCCAAGTGCCAGTCCCGCCCAGGGCCGCATCTGCGTCTTGCCCTTTGCCAGTTGCAGCATCAGGTACTTGCGCACTTCAGCCACACCCGCGAGTGAATCTGCTCCGCTACCAGGACGGCCCCCAACTTGACCCAAGGCGATCACGCTGAAGTTCTTCACTTGCATATCAGCATTCGAGGAAGCGGCGATCAAGCCGGTGCGAATGGTCACGTCCGCCTCATCATTGTCCAGGTCTCCAAGTCCGCCAAAGGCGAGCGAAACGCTCTGACGGAGTTCACGCACACCAACATTGCCACGTTTGGAAACGAAAGGAGCCAGGGCTTTGACCACGCGATTCTTGATCACATTGTCCTCGTCGCTGAGCCCT
The DNA here is from genome assembly GCA_047639675.1 of Planctomycetota bacterium. Taxonomy (GTDB): domain Bacteria; phylum Planctomycetota; class UBA1135; order UBA1135; genus JABACD01. The sequence goes on from JBLIOI010000016.1 coordinate 27,228, forward strand.
TCCATCAACTTGACGATCGAACGAGGTGCGTGGGAGCGCACTAGGAAGTGCTTGTCGCCTGATTTCTCATCCAGGAAGAAGGTCAACAGGTAGTCAATTTGCTCAGAACGATTTTGCGGCGGGAGTGAGTTCTCTCGCTCATCGAAAGTGGCCCGTCCTGCAACGTCCAAGGGAACCAAACCCATGGCGATCACTGCTGCGACCTTGAGGTCACGAGTACTGCCGCGAGGCGACTCACAGATTTCCCAGAGGGATTCGACAATACCCATGCGCCGATCGAGGCTATCGGTGTGGTAGCCGAGTTGCCCCAAGCCATAGGCAGCGAAGGCGCGCGTGCGAGAATTGACACGAGACTCCTTGCCGACCAGTTTGCGCCCGACCTCATCATCCCTGAGTAAGTGGGTCAGCGTTTCAATCGACTTGTCGTTGCCAAGTACGCCCAAAGCAACGACCGCGGTCTCAGCGATCTCTTGCTCGCCAGCCTTCAAGAAGGGCAGGAAAAGTTGTTCGAACGGTGATGAACCGTCCTCTGACTTCTCATCACCTATTTTGGCCAGCGCCATCATTGCGCCTGTCACGATATCGTTGTTGGTTTCGCTGGTAAGAGCTTCGATCAAGGCCGGGACGATGGTTCCGCGAATGACTAACTCGGACGGCGCCAAACTGTCTTTCCCCTGAGGCTGCTGGCCGCGCCCGAGGAAGTAGTCGTCCGATCCAGTCTGGACGCTGCCCTCATGAATGTGACCCTTCAAGTTTAGGTAGGGGTCCTTGTTGAAGCCCCACCAGAACTGCCAGAGCGTCAAGTCGGTCACACCTCCACCAAGGCCGGTTACGGGGCCCGCCCCAGAACCGTTACCCGGGATGGCAGGGCCACCGGGACTAGGTGTAGTCCCGCCGGGGCCGGGCCCCGAGCCGCCCGTAGGACCACTGGACGGGCCACCGCCGCCGCCGCCTCCTCCTCCGCCGCCAGGGGGAACCGTATCGCCTGGTCCACGGTAGGTTCCACCGTGACCGGTGGACAATTCATTTAGGCCAAAGACACCTGCGGCGAGCAGAGTAGCGAGCATGATCATTCTATTCATAGTGAGCAGATTGGGTTTGGATGTTGCGGGAACCCACGGGCGTTGCAGATGCACCTCACTCACTAGGCAAGCCGCGTGCCAGAACTCCCAATCCCCAGTCTCCAGCGCAGAATGCCACTAACGCAATTCCCCCGTGTTCCCTGGGAGTAGCGTAGTGTCCCCAAGATCATGGGTATCCAGGGTGCAGTCCATGCAACTGACCATGCACAAAAAAAGAGCCGCCCGCTTCCGATGTGGAAGCGAGCGGCTCTTGTAACTAACTGGATCCCTTACAGGATGTCGAGCAGACCCGTGCCTTCGCCGGTAAGCGTGGTGGTGTTTGCGCGGTAGTTGATGTCGACTGAGAACTTAGCGTTGAAGGGAAGCTTCTCCTTATCCGCGACGATGCCGAGGGCAACCGCTGCAAAACCACGAGCACGGTCGGTGATCGAGTCGTCTTTGAGCATCTCAACCAACGGGTCGACGGAACGAGCGTCACCGATGAAGCCGAGCGCAGAAGCCAAAGCTGCCTGGGTCGTCAAAGTCTTGGCTTCGACAAGCATCTCGGCAAGGTTTGTAACGAGCTTCTTGTCGCCAAGTAAACCAAGAGCGATAGCGGTCTGCTTGAGCAGTTCGCCACGGTACTTGGACTTCCTAACGACTTCCTGGATGGGCTCGATGGCAGCCGTCGAGTTCATCAAGCCGAGGCCGATCGCGGTGTAACCACGAACGTCGTCATCTGACATGTTGGCCAGCTTGTCCAGCAAGATTTGCTCTGAATCAGTGTCGCCCGCGATACCGCAAGCGATGGCGTAAGCGCCAACTTCAATTACGGTCTTAGTCTTCTGCAAAGACTGACGTAAAGCAGCGAGTGCAGAAGAGTTCTGCTCAAGCTTAGCGTCAGCCATGCCGCGCTCCATGACGCCGATCGCAAGACCAGCCCAGGGACGAACCTGAGTCTTACCCTTGGCGAGTTGGGTCAGTAGGTACTTACGTACATCGTCCGCTCCTTCGAGGGGCTGTTCGCCCGTACCGGGACGTCCACCCACTTGACCGAGAGCGATCACGCTGAAGTTCTTGACCTGCATATCCGCGTTAGATGATGCTGCGATCAAATTGGCGCGAATCGTCTTGTCAGCATCATCACCGTCCAAGTCCCCAAGGCCACCAAAGGCCAAGGAAGCACTCTGACGAAGCTCGCGAACACCGACGTTACCACGCTTGGAAACGTAGGGAGCCAGAGTCGTAACCACGCGGTTCTTGATCTTGCCCTCCGGATCATTGATGCCTTCCATCAACTTGACAATCGAATGCGGTGCGTGTGAACGAACGAGGAAGTGCTTGTCCTTGGAGTCTTCATCTTGGAAGAAGCTCAGCAAGTAGTCGATTTGCTCCAGACGAGTCTGGGGAGCGATCGCTGCCGCGCCTTCCTCAAGCGGAATTGACTCAGCAACGTCCAAAGGAACCAAGCCCAGGGCAATCACGGCACCGACCTTGACGTCGCGGGTACGGCCGCGGGGCGACTCGCATACCTGCCAAAGGATGTCGACGATCTCCAAGCGACGCTCGGCGGACTCTGTGTGGTAGCCAATCTGTCCCAAGCCGTAAGCAGCAAAGGCGCGCGTCCGGTAGTTGACGCCAGCTTCACTACCGACCAATTTGCGACCTTCCGGATCGTCCATGAGCAGGTGGCTCAAAGTCTCGATCGACTTATCGTTGCCAAGCACGCCCAAGGCGACCGCTGCCGTCTCAGCAATCTCTTGGTTGCCGTCCTTCAAGAAGGGCAGGAAGAGTTGTTCAAACGGTGAAGTGCCGTCTTCGGACTTCTCGTCACCAATCTTGGCCAAAGCCATCATGGCACCGGTCACGATGTCATTCTGGGTTTCCTTGGTCAAAGCGTCGATCAAGGCCGGAACGATCGTTCCGCGAATGACCGCCTCTGACGGAGCCAAGCTGTCCTTGCCCTGGGTCTTCTGGCCACGGCCGAGGAAAAAGTCGTCCGAACCAGTCTGAACGCTATCCTCGTGAATGTGACCTCTCAAGTTGAGGTAGGGCTCCTTGTTAAATCCCCACCAGAACTGCCAGAGAGTCAAGTCGGGGCCAGCAGCACCGGCGCCTGTGGAGGGGCCGGAGCCTCCGCCATTACCAGGAGCTGCCGGTCCGCCGGGACCGGGTGTGCTGGGACCGCCGGGGCCGGGGGCCGAGGGGCCTGAGGGCCCGGGGCTTGAGGGCCCGCCGCCACCGCCACCGCCGCCGCCGCCGGGCGGAACGGTGTCGCCAGGTCCGCGGTAGGTACCGCCGTGACCGGTTGATGTTTCTTGGAGGCCAATGGCACCCGCCGCTAGCAGCGTGCCGAGCATGAGCAACTTCTTCATGGTGAGCTAATTAAGTGTTGTTCGGTGTTGAGAGAATCCCACAGGCGTGTGCGATTGCACGGTACATGCATCGCAAGGCGCGTGCCATGGCCCGGAACAATGTCTATTGGAGCGGGTAAATGTGCCTTCTGCAATGCCTAGGGGGGGTTGATTCGTAAGAGAATCCAGGATCGCATGAGTTAGAGGTGTCTCCGCGTTCCCTCTGAGTAGCGCCCTGTTCCCCTAGGGTTACACCTGAGGGAATCATGCGCCAATGAGGCGCCAGTAGGGGTTGATCTTTGATTCTGGGTAGCAAGGAGCCCAGAATGGCGAACGTGATCATCAAAAGTACAGAATCTGTTCAGGACTGCCTATTTGAGGGCTTGCGTGCCCTCCGTGAAGGACAAGATCCTCTGCTTGCTGGGCTGGCCGCGGCACGTGTTGCGCTAGGGGCAAACCGCAGCGTTTGGGTCTCAGCACGCCCTAGCGAAAGTGCCGTCTCCGTCTGCAGCGAGACACGAGCCTACCGCTCTGCAGAGCTCCCCGATTCACTTCCGCCGCGATGGTTGGAAGAGGCTCCCAGAGGCCGATCGCGCTTGATCGGTCCGAATTGGCTGCGGCGCGATCCACGGGCCGTGGCAGCTGGATTGGACTGGGCTTTGGTCGCACAGGCGGTGAGTTCGGGTGGCCGGCTATGGATTGATTCAGCCTCGACTCTGAAACTTGCTGCCGACGAAGTGGGGGACTTGCTACGTGCTATGGAAGAACTCGAGCAGCTGAGCGACAAACAGGAAAGTTTGCGGCAAGCCGAGCGACTGGCGCAACTCGGTGAGCGCGCTGCCGGTGTGGCTCACGATCTGCGCAATCAACTCGCGCTGGTTCAGCTTGAGTATCGCCGGATGGAAGACACTCTCGAGCACGGAACGATCAAGCCCTTCGCAAAAGAACTCGAAGGCGCTCTGCAGCTCTGTCGAAACTTCTTGAGTTTCGAAGGCCCCGATTTGAAGGAGCGAGTCAACTTGCGGAAGCTCCTGAAGCAAGAGATCCGGGCCGCGTCCGACTTGTCGCAGCGCGCCGGTGAAGTTCGCATCGCGATGCGCTGCCCAACCGAACTTGACGCTCAAGTGGAGGAAGAACTCTTGGGCCGTGCACTGCGCAATCTACTCCTGAATGCGATAGCCGCCACACCATCGGGTGGCGGCGTCAAATTGGAAGCTAAGGCGGGGGAGTCAGGCAGTGTTCACATCACAATTGCAGATGAAGGGCGCGGCATGAATGAAGCTGAACTCGAACGCTTGTTACGAGCGGGCGAAAGCGCGGGCGGCACAGGCTTCGGAACGAGTTCGGTACTGGCCTGCGTACAAGCCATGGCAGCAAGCATGAACGTCCATTCCGAACCCGGCTGCGGCACGCGCTTCGAACTGCAGGTCGGTTAAATAGCAGCGGGGGACTTTGCGAAAAGTCCCCCGCCACAAAACCTCGTTTGAACTCGTCGCGCTAGGCACCTTCGTGACTAGCGATCGACGCTAGCAGGTACTCGCGATTCATGCGCGCAATGTTGCTGACGTCAATGCCCTTGGGGCAAGCCGCCATGCACTCGAACTCATTCGTGCAATTGCCGAAGCCCAGGGCATCCATCGCTTCGACCATGCCAAGCACGCGACTAGCGCGCTCAGGCTGTCCTTGCGGCAAAAGTGCCAACTGCGAAACCTTGGCGCCGGTGAAGAGCATCGCCGAAGCATTAGGACAAGCCGCAACACATCCACCGCAACCGATGCATGCAGCAGCGTCCATCGCCAAGTCCGCGTTCAACTTGGGAATGGCTGTCGCATTCGCGTCTTGCGGGCTACCTGTTCCAACCGAAACAAAGCCCCCCGCCATGATGATCTGATCCAAAGCTGAGCGATCAATCACCAAGTCGCGCACGATCGGAAAACCCGCCGCACGGAAAGGCTCGACGTAGATCTCATCGCCGTCGTTGAAGCTGCGCATGTGCAGCTGGCATGTGGTGATTTTGGGGATGGGTCCGTGAACCTGACCATTGATCACCATGCTGCACATACCACAAATACCCTCACGACAATCGTGGTCGAAGCAAACAGCCTCGCCACCATTATCCTCGATCATGCTATTGGCGACATCGATCATCTCGAGAAACGACATGTGTGTCGAAACCGAGGGCATGTCGATCATCTCGAATGCACCGGGATCGTCCGCACTCTTCTGACGCCAGAGATGCAGTTTGACGTGAATGGTTTCGGGATACTCTTGAGCGCTCATTTGTAGCTCCTCGTGGCCAGCTTGACGTACTCGAAATTCAGGTTTTCCTTATGCAACTCGGGCTTCTTACCAACACCCTGGAATTCCCAGGCGGCGGCATATGAAAATTCTTCATCGTTGCGTTTTGCCTCGCCGTCTTCCGTACGGTGCTCCATCCGGAAGTGGCCTCCACATGACTCTTCGCGATGCAGTGCATCGATGGCAAAGAACTCAGCCAACTCCAAGAAGTCAGCCAAGCGCGCTGCATGCTCCAGTCCACGGTTCAAGTGGTCAGCTGTCCCGGGAACGCGAATCTCATTCCAGAAGGACTCGCGCAAGGCGGCGATTTGTGTCACAGCCTCCCCGAGCCCCTTGGCATTTCGTCCCATGCCCACGTTGTTCCACATGATCTTGCCGAGCTCACGGTGAATGCTGTCCGCACTGCGCTTGCCGCCCACACCGAGGATCTTGGAGTTACGTTCGCGAGCGTCGTTTTCAACAGCTGCGAAAACCGGGTGGTTCGTATCGACAGGCTCGCGACTGCGTCCGTCAATTTGCGCGGTGATCGTCGAAGGAATCACGAAGTAACCATCCGCGAGGCCCTGCATCAAAGCACTGGCGCCCAAACGGTTGGCTCCGTGATCGGAGAAGTTCGCTTCGCCCAGGACAAACAACCCGGGGATGGAGCTCTCCAAGTTGTAGTCCACCCAAAGGCCGCCCATGGTGTAGTGCACCGCCGGGTAGATTTTCATCGGCATGCGATAGGGATCTTCGCCGGTGATCATCTGGTACATCTGGAATAGGTTGCCGTACTTGGCTTCAATCGTGCCGCGCCCATCGCGGTTGATCGCATCTCTGAAGTCGAGGCAAACGGCGTGTCCAGCGCCAACACCGAAGCCTTCATCGCAGACAACCTTGGCCGCCCGCGACGCAACGTCACGCGGAACCAGGTTACCGAAGGCCGGATAGCGGCGCTCCAAGAAGTAGTCACGCTCAGCGTCCGGAACATCCGAAGGGTTGCGCGCATCACCGGACTTCTTCGGAACCCAAACGCGACCATCGTTGCGCAAGGACTCGCTCATCAAGGTCAACTTGGATTGGTAATCCCCGGAGACCGGAATGCAAGTCGGATGAATCTGCGTGAAGCAAGGGTTCGCGAAGTACGCACCACGCCGGTGACATCGCCAAGCAGCGCTGGCATTGGATGCCTTGGCATTGGTCGACAAGTAGAACACGTTGCCGTAGCCACCTGTGCACAGGAGCACCGCATCTGCGGCATAGCGTTCGTACTCGCCCGTGATCAAGTTACGCACAACGATGCCGCGCGCCTGACCATCGATTACCGCCAAGTCCATCATCTCGCGACGCGGGAACATGCGTACCGTGCCTTCCTTGACCTGACGCATCAAGGCGCTGTAGGCGCCGAGTAGTAGCTGTTGCCCGGTTTGGCCACGTGCGTAGAACGTGCGAGAAACCTGTGCGCCGCCAAAGGAGCGATTGGACAGGTAGCCGCCGTATTCACGCGCGAAAGGCACGCCTTGTGCAGTGGCTTGATCGATGATGTTGTTCGAGACTTCAGCCAATCGATAGACGTTGGATTCCCGCGCCCGGAAATCACCACCTTTGACCGTGTCGTAGAACAAGCGATAGATGCTATCGCCATCGTTCGGGTAGTTCTTGGCGGCATTGATGCCACCCTGTGCTGCAATCGAGTGTGCGCGGCGCGGACTGTCTTGAATGCAGAAGTTCAGAACGTTGTAACCGGCTTCACCGAGCGTCGCAGCGGCGGCGCCGCCTGCTAGACCGGTTCCGACAACGATGACCGTGAACTTGCGGCGGTTTGCAGGATTGACGAGCGGCAAATCAAACTTGTGATTCGTCCACCGATCCTCGATCGGGCCCGTGGGGCACTTGGGGTCAAATTGTGTCATCAGGAGTTCCCTCCAAAAAATACAAGGATGGGAAACATTAGAAATCCAACAGTGAGGATGATCGCCAAACCAAGACCGCCGACGCGCACCATGGGTGTGTACTTCGGGTGGCTAAGCCCCAAGCTTTGCAGAGCACTCGGAATGGCATGACTCAGGTGTAACCCCAAGGCAAGAATGCCCACAACATAAGCTCCCGCTGCCAACGGCTTTGAAAGCTCGAACTTCACCAAAGCTGCAAAGCTCACACCCTCGCCTTGTTGAAGGCGGAAGTGTGCCAAGTGCAGCACCAGGAAAAGCAGGATGACGATTCCCGTCATGATCATGGTTCGCGAACCCGGCGTTCGAGCGCCGTGACTCTTCTTGACCATGTAGGGTGTCGGCCGAGCCTTCTTATTATCGAAGGTCAGGCGCACGGCCATCACGATGTGCACGAGAAACAAAACGAGCAAGCCCAACTCTGCCAGCGGCAAGAGTGGATTGGACTCGAGAGTCTCGGCGTAATGATCAAAAGCGACCCCTTCGCTATCAGCGAAGAAGGTCAAGTTGCCCGCAAGATGCACCACGAGAAAGCCAACCAACGCGAGCCCTGTGAGGGCTACGAAAGCTTTCCTTCCAATCGAGGAACGCGCGGTCCGAATCAGCCAGCTGAGCATGCTTTGCCTGTTCTGAGTTGTCGGTGAACTAGGAAACGGGAGGGTAATCGGGCGCAGATTCCGCAGTGGGGGACCCGCGAACGGATGAACTTGCATGAACATGAAGTCCTACCACTAGAGAAAGTAACGACCAACGCGTAGGCGCCAAGCATCTGTGACGGTCTTTATTGCACCAGGACGCAAAATATCTCGCCGACAACCCGGCCAGCGATCTCGCTCAGTTGTTCGGAAAGCCCTTGGGCTTCTTCGGACTTGGACCAGTCGGGCCGCTGGGCGGCGACATCCCGGGCATGTTGCCCATTCCTGGTGGACCGCCCGGACCTTGCCCGCCGGACAGCGCCCGCTTGATCTCATAGAAGCCCTCACCGAAGTGGTAGGCGAGCCAGATCAGGTAGCAGTCGATGTTGTCGACCGGGTCATCCACTTCAAACGCAGCCTTGCAAGTCAGATCGCAGGGCCGCTCCTTATCCATGAAACAGTTCTTAGGCATCTAGTTCTGGGTCTCCAATCGTGTCGTGCATCCCAACTCGGGGATGCGAATGGTACCGAACCAGGAGTAAGCTCCACACATGTCAGCACGAAGTTCTGCAGCGAGGCGAGGGTCCGAATGCGGAGGACGGAGTCGGACGATCGGCCCTGGGGCTCACAGAGGGGCATTCCGGACCACTGGCAATGCAACATAACGTACATTATCAGACGCTATGGGTAATTAGCCCCAGGAGACATTCCCGTCCCAATTCAAGCTCCCGGCGACCTGCCTCTGGATATCGGAGCCTGTACGCATAAGGATTGGTAATGCCTGGCCGAAACAGCCCGTGCATCTTCAACCCAAGCTCCACATGATCATTCGACCTTTCCATCACTGCCTGCTCTTCTTCACCGCCAGCCTCGGCGCCTGCATCGCGCCCTTCGACGCGAACCCGCAATCAGTCAATGCGGGCACCGATGGACAAGGCATCGGTCAGTGGCACTCGTTCGAACCGGACATGCCGGTGAACTCTGCGCCGTTCCAGAACATGAACGTCAACTGGAAACAGCGCATCGATCAGCCCTATGTATACGTCGACTTCGTCGGCTCTTACACGGAGACCGGCCGACTCCTGCCGTCCGTGCACCGCTCTATGGTCGAGCAAGGTCTCAAGCCTGCAGGACCTCCATTTGGGCTTTTCTACGACGACCCAGGCAAAACACCCATGGAACAGCTGCGTTCCAGAGCCTGCGTACCTGTCGATGAGCGTGTTCAAACCAGCGGATCTCTGCGCTTCGATATTCTGCCCAGCACGACTGTGACCTACGCCTACGTAGCCGGCGCTTATCCCGAGGTCCCCAGGTCTTTACCAGGGCTGTTCGATTACATGGCCAAGAGCGGCTGGGTTGAGAACGGTCCGATTCGCGAGACCTATCTCATTGCACCGGATTCTGTAACCAACTTTGATGAACTGATCACCGAGGTGCAGATCCCCGTGACCTACGCAAACTAGCCGTCCAGTTGCTGGCAGGCTACCGCAGCCCTTGCCGCAAACCTGCGGCTTCGGGCGGGTAACAACAACAAACGTTGAAGACGCCATCTTCGCCGGTGTAGCCGCGAAATAGATCGCCGGGCTCCAAGAGCGTCAAGAGCCGGGCGTCGAACCCAACATCCCGAGACTCTTCGTCCGCGTCACGAATCGTGGCCTGGTCATCGCTGCAGGCAGCTACGAATGTAAATAGCTCGCCGGTGTTCTCTTGCTCCTTGGCGAGCAAGGCGTTGGCAACTACAACTCGTGGCAGACTAGATTCGAGTTGTTTCAAACGCTCGTCGAGTCCGTCCTTGAGCAGTTCGTGGCCATGTTGCTCAGCGCTCCAGCCACCAAAGGCCAACAGCGCCTTCACCATTCGCTCGGCTTCGGCACCGCTTTTCAGCAAACGACTTTCAGGTAGCCAAAAGGTTGCGAAGCTAAGGACTTCGCGTGAACCAAGGTTTTCAAAGACACCGATGTTCTTTACGTAGCCGCCGAAGATGCGCAAGCCTTCGTGACTGCGACTTTCCTCGGGTCCCGACGAAGCGGAAACCTCCCAAAGGAACTCCTCGACGATGGCGCTAACGACTTCTGGAAAGTCCGGAGCCTGTGTGTCCTCTTCAGAATCATCCTCATCCAAGCCCAGTCGCTTGGTGAGTTCGCCGAAGGAAGCTTCAAAGTCAATTCCAGCCTGACGGTCACGGTCATACTCCGCCAGCATTTCCACCACTTCATCGCGATCGCTCGGCGTTTGCTCCTCACTTTTGTCGCGTGAGCTGGACGCACCCTTGGCGGACAGTACCGGCCAAGCCTTGAGTAAGAGTTCCCGCGCGCGGTTTAAATCTAGATCAGTATCAATCGCCAGCTGTTCCAGTAGCGAGCCAACGAAGTCGTTCGCACCGGTCGCTAGAGAGCTCGGGTCTGCCTGGGTGCGCGAGAGTCCATGGATCCAACTCTCGATCAAGTGACTCGCCACGCCAGACTCTAAGAAGAAAGCTCGAAGCTCCCCCACGGGGTCTGATACCTCGGGCTCAGGGCGGGCTCCAGCATATCCCTCGCCCCAGAACATGCGCTCCAGTTCGAGCTGCGATAAGCGCATCACAGCGTGCGCTCGTTTGGCGCGGAGTCGCTCCAGATCGGCATGAAGTGCGCCCGCCAGCGAGGGATTGCGAAACAACCCCCCCGCCGCAGACATTGCATGCAATCCGCCCTCTGTTGGATACAACCTACCCACATAGACATCGCCTGGCACCAAGCTCACGCCGTTGGATGCCGGCGTAAGTCGCATGCGCGTCAAACTGGACAAGTCTTGAGCATTGGCGATGCCCTCCGCATCGATTTCGTCGACCTGGAGAATGCCCGTGACAGATTCGAGATAGCACTCACGTGCAGTCGCCAATTCCTCGCTGGCAGATTCGAGCCAAACGGGAAGGAAGGCCTCGACCGGGCGCGTTCCAAGGATGGAGCTATCCCGCTCCAACAGGAACCACTCAAAGTGGCGTTGCCCCTGAAGTGCTTGTTCCGTTTTAGATGCCGCAGGGTCGCGGGTACCAAAATCCTTGCGGCTCTCGGCGAATTCCTTCGCCAGTTCCGGATGCTCCGCAATCAGGTTGCGGAACAACTGGAATCCCTCCTCAATAATGGATGCGGTTGAATTGGCTTGTCTACTCTGGCTTCCCATATCTATCTCTTATGCGCACCTGCGCCGCGTCTTCACGAATCTCAGCGGAACATTGTAGACAAGAACCCCAATGAGAAGCTGCCCTCACTTGTATCCCTGATCCTTGGTCCGGCCCTCGCGACTTGCTAGCGTCCCCTATCGGCCAAACCAGCCCCTCCTCTTCACCCGCAACGTACGATGTGTCTCGACCTCATTCCGACCCTACAAGAAAGCGCTTCAGCACCTGGTTTTCAGCTCAGTTGGGTCGATTGGGTGGGAGCCGGGCTAGGCGGAATTTTCGCGCTTTTGGGCATCCTGCGTGGCCTCTGGTGGCAGGTCATACGACTGCTGGGAATTCTGGGTTCGGTTGCTCTCGCCCGCACTTTTTCAGCTCCCTGGGGCGCCGCACTGGAACAGTCTTCGGAACTTTCAAGTGAAGTCGCGACCGGCGTTGTCTGGCTTGGGCTCTTTTTGATCGGGATCATAATTACGGCGGTCTTGGGCACCATCGGTAAAAAGAGCATTGAGGCCATTCAGCTTGGACTTGTGGATCGCGCTGGCGGCTTGATCGCGGGAGTTGCCACTGGAATGCTCCTGCACGTCGCGTGGCTCGTTGCCCTCGCCCACCTCGGTCCTCAGCCCTGGACCGCTAACAAGCTTGAAGGCACCTACAGCAAGGGACTGCTGCAAGCCGTAACGACCCGCTATCCGGTGCTCACTCAAAGCGAGACTCACGCATCCGAGTCCTTACACCAATGGCTTGGGGCCGAATCCAAACCACAAAAGAAAGGTCGTAGAAATGGCAGTAAAAACAAGGGCAAACAGAAAAAGCAAGCCCCGCAACAAAGTGGCGAAGAGCAAAAGAACAAGGTGCGCTAGCTACCCCAAGCACCTTCCGCCTGGTTCTTCTCGCTGTAGCTAGACCGCGCGCAAACCCTCGAACCAGTCGAAATTCTTGGCGAGTTCCGGTTCGAGCGCGCCCTTCAAGGTCATGCTGCTCGCTTGGCAACCGTTACATGCGCCGTGCATGCTGACTTCTACCCAGCCAAACTCGTCGACGCGGACGAGACGGATGTCACCGCCGTCGGACTCGAAATAGGGCCGCATGCGCTCGAGCACAGCTTCCACGTCCTTGATGCGTGCGGGATCGCCAACGGGCGGTTTGCTTTCGGCTGGGCCGCCGAAGAGTCGGTTTAGGAATTCCATTGCATATAGACTACCGGAGTTCGTCCGGCGTTGTGACATGGAGCCAGTCGGCGGGAATGCGCCAACTCCAACCACCAGGTCGCAAGTCGAGCTTGGTTTCCGGTAGGAGCGCGCTCAAACGAGGTTTTAGGCGATCAAAATTATCCTCGGGAACATGCGGACAAATGAGTAACCAGGCCTCCTCTTCGCGCAATAGTTGCCAATCAAACTCGTTTCCAGCCGGCTGCTCCATGAAAACCTGCTCGAGAAGCGCCGCGAATGCCCAGGGAAACTCCCAGCCGGAATGGATCGTGCTGGCCTGATCGGGAAGGCCGCTAGCCGGTAGGTTCAAGTTTCGGTCGCTGCGACGGCCGACATCCGCCAGCGCTTCGAGCAAAATTGCCACACCACGGGGCAGACGACGAGCGAGCAGCATGTCGGCGCCCGAGGCCGAAGACAAAACGGCGAGGAGGTAACCGAGTTCGCCTATGTCCGCTGCGGAATCCGCCAGGTCCCCGGCTCGTTCAGCGAGCCAGTTGCGGTCGCCGCCGAGCTGCACGATGGCGTGCAGGTTGGAAACGAGCTGCGTAGTGTTGTTCATCCGGTGCACAAGCACCGGCAACAACGCAGCGGCGAGCGGGTCAGTGACGCTCGTGTCGAGTTGCCCTTGAACCAAGCTGAACTCCTTCAGATAGATGAAATATGAGTCGGGCCTCGAGAGCAAATCAAGTTGCTCACGGGCGCCAACCCAAAAAGGCTGGTACCGAGGAGGGGAATCGAACCCCTACTCCCTTACGGGAAATGGATTTTGAATCCATCGCGTCTACCAATTCCGCCACCCCGGCCTTGGCGCACAGAGTAGTCAGGAACCGCGAAGAATCAAGGACGTATTCCGAAGGCCTCGAAGGCTAATCCAATTCCTCGCCCAACCCCCACCGCCGTGCTTGCATATCGCAGGCTCGAAAGGATGCCAGCGGAGAAGGAATCGAGCCCATAAGTCTCATGAACTAGGCGCAAGACCTCTCCACGGCCACCGAAAACCACCTCTTGGTTTGAGAACAAACCGGGTATACGCAAGGAGTGGATGGGCGTGGTTCCCGTTTCATCTTCGGCGCGTGCAAGGGCGATCCGTTCTGCCGTGTCGAGGGCCGTCCCAGAGGGAGTGTCCTTCTTGGAGGGTCCGTGGCGCTCGATGATCTCCGCGTGACCGAAGATTCTCGAGGCTTCCTCCGCTGCGCGTTGGAGAAGCCAGATCCCCGCGGAGAAGTTAGGGACGACTAAGCCCCCCAGCTCCAGTTCGCGCGCCGCACCATCCAGAACATCGTTCTCGCGCAAAGAGACGCCACTGGTACCAATCACCGGTCGCAAGCCCGCAGAGAGCATCAGAAGGCCCTGCTCAGCGCCCTGACCCGCCACGGTGAAGTCCAGGCCGACGGAAGCTCCCGAAGCGTGCAAGCGCTCCTCGCTAGACTCAGCGCGGCCCAAAGCGGCCACCACCTCGAAACTCCCATTATCATTCAACAGCTCGCAAGCGTGGCGTCCAAGTCGTCCCTGGGCACCACAGATAGCGACGCGAATCGGCGCGACGGTTTCAGTGGTTGGCATTCTGTTCTCCTAGGTCATGCGGTCATAAAGATGGCCGGCCTCACGTACATTCGGCGCTAGAGGCTTGGCCGCCGCAAACTCAGCGGCGTCCTCCGCGACCAGCGGACAGACTTCTACAGGAACGAGTCCGTCCCCACCGGGATCGGGCAAAGTGCCGCCGGTTTCCTGCACCCAGCCAGCGAATAGCTGGCAGAGGTCGCGACGGGCACTGGCAGGTGAATCGTCACCTTGGGCGTTCTTGACCGGACTAAACTCTAGTTCTCGTTTGACCTCAAGAGTCACGCTGTCGGGAGACCGTCCGAGGGCGTCGAAGATGAAGGTTTCGAATTTTGCGCCGTCACGGCTGACCATCTCGCCAGAGTCATCCACGCAAAGCATGCTCTTGCGTGCAACGTGCCAGGGAAGCTCTAGTCGTTCTCGGGTCAACTCTTCGACGAAATCTAGCTCGAGGAGGTGGGCGGCAATGTTGCCAGCGCGAAACAAAAGGCGCTGCTCGGCGTCGCGTGCTTCGCGCAAGCCCCTCGGTAAGTCCGAATACTCGATGCAACCGAGCTTGTCGTCGACCTTGCCGATCACCCCCACCTTCTCATCCGCGTTGCACTTGGAAACGACCTTACTCGACATGCGTGCGCCAGCTTGGGCATGCAAACCAAAGAAGAGTGTGTCGGCGGGTCGTACCAATGGATTGTCGACTTGGAAGTAAGAGAAAGTCTTGATGCCCCGAGCGCGGGCGTCCGCCAAACAACCGGAACTCTCCAAGGCAGCCAAGGTCCCACCGTGTCCATTCGGCGCAAGGAATAAGGAGTCCTTGGCGGACATCATGATCCTTCCCTCAAGATCGAGGGCGGGAATCATGGCTTGTGAGAAGAAGGCGATCTGCTCTGGATCTAGGCCGAAGGAATCGTTCTGCTCAAAAAAATAACGAGTGGCCTGATCGTTAGCCGGCGAGGTCATCACATACCAAGGTACACAGACGCAATGGCGCGCCTCGGCCGCACGTAAGCGACGCGCGTGTAACTCGAACAAGCTGCGATCGGAAACGGGTCCAACAGGAAAGGCTCCCTTGGGACCGTCGTAGCCCAAGCGCGAGGCTTGACCACCAGCGACGAGCAAGAAGGCCAAGTCCCCCGCGGCGATCATCGATGCGCCTTCCTCTTCCGCCTGAGTAGCCTCCACGCTTTGGGCGGAACTGCGTTCAAGTGGGAAGAGCACAGGTGGCGCCAAGTCCAGATCTACACTCTCTGTAGCTGGGGGGTCCATGAGCAAAGCTGCGTGCTCTTTGACTAATTCAAAGTCAACAGCACGCAACTGCTTGAGCAAGTTCTCCTTCCTTTCGGGAGAGAGATTCTCCCAAAAGCGAAAGAGATGCCCTTGGCCAAATGAGCTAGCGCGCTCCCTGAGTTCTGTTTCGGTGAGAGTCACGCTGCGCTCAATAATTACTTGTTGGATTCGACGGACATCACTTCGAACAGATGTTCGACGAGATGCACGAGTGCGTCAATTTTCTTGTCCTGCGTCACAAGCCGACGTGCGAGCGAATCAACCAAGGGCGGCAAGACCGCCTCGCGCGTGTAGTTGTTGATCATGTTGATGATCTCTGCTCGCGGCGCATCGGGCAGCTTGTGGAAGTGGTATTGAAACTTCTGCTGCAGGACGTCATCTGTGATGTTCAAGCACTCTGCAGTGATGTCCTCCACACTGTTCGGGCCATGGGTCGCATGGAAGACTTCCTTCTTGTAATCGTGAAGTAGTTCTTTGAACTTCTGTTGCACGGGGTCACTCCTTGGGCCCTTGAATCAGGCCGTAATCAACCTAGGTTTGTAGCCGTCCCGCAACGCGGGACTGAATCCACTCTAGCTGAAATCATGCTACATGTCGTCGACCTATCCGTCCGAAACCAGGCTCGCCCGTCGTGAAGAGCGGTTAGCAGCAGGCAGGCGAACGCCACGTTGATTCAGTCAGCAATCGCACCAATACAAATCGAGACATTATGACCGCCAAATCCGAGAGAGTTAGAGAGCACGTTGCGCACTTTAACTTCGCGGGATGAGCCGGGCACGTAGTCCAAATCACACTCAGGATCTGGGGTCGTGTAATTCCGCGTCGGGTGCACCACACCATTCTTCACCGAAAGTGCACAGCAAAGTAGTTCGACAGCGGACGAAGCACCGAGCAGGTGACCGATCATCGACTTGGTCGAAGAAACGGCCAAGCGATCCGCATGGTCACCGAAGGTCAATCGAATGGCACGCGACTCGATTGAGTCGTTGTAAGCGGTGCTGGTTCCGTGGGCGTTGATGTAGTCCACTTCGTCGTGAGCGATGCCAGCTTGCTTCATCGCCAGCTTCATGGCGCGCGAAGGACCGAGGCCGTCGAGCTTAGGAGCTGTGATGTGGTGCGCGTCGTCTGTCGAGCCGAAGCCCTTGACCTCCGCGTAGATTTTGGCGCCGCGCTTCTTGGCGTGCTCCATCTCCTCGAAAACCAGGATGCCGCAGCCCTCCCCCATCACGAAGCCATCGCGTTCCTTATCAAAAGGACGGCAGGCAGCTCCGGGATCGTCGTTGCGCGTGGAGAGCGCCTTGGCCGAGCAAAAGCCCGCCAGGCCGAGGGGCGTCGTTGCGGATTCAGAGCCACCAGTAACGACCACATCACTCTCGCCGAAGCGGACCGAGTTGAATGCCATGCCCAAAGCGTGCCCAGAGGACGCACATGCGCTGGAGGTGGTGAAAGCAGTGCCCATCAATCCGTGCAAGATCGCCACTTGGCCGCTAACGGCGTTGGCCATAATTCGCGGGATGAAATGCGGGCTGACTCGCCGTGCACCCTTGATACCCATGATCAGGTGTTGCTCTTCGATGCCCGTGATGCCCCCGATACCAGTACCAATGATCGTACCGAAGGACTCACGTTCCTCGATTGGAAGCTCCTTGATGTTTTCGAGACCAGCATCACGCAGCGCCTCCGTCGAAGCCATCATCGCCCACATGGTGAATGGATCCAGCTTGCGCTGCTGCAAGGCTTCGAAGTGATCATTCACATCCCACTTCACGCAGGCTGCGATCTTTGTCGAGTGACCACTCACGTCGAAACGCGTGATCGGCCCAACGCCGTTCTCACCATTCAAGATACGACCCCAAGAGGTCTCCACGTCGAGTCCTAGGGAATTGACAGTCCCTAGACCCGTGATTACCACACGTCGCATCGCATTCTCCTGTGAGCCCCAATCATTGGGGCTGTCTATTTGGGCTTCCGAGCTGGGCTACAGCTTTGACGTGATGTAGTCGATCGCGTTGCCGACCGTTTGGATCTTCTCGGCATCCTCGTCGGGGATGGAGACTTCAAACTCGTCCTCGAGTTCCATGACCAACTCGACGGTGTCGAGGGAATCGGCACCCAAGTCGTTGATGAAGGAAGTCTCCGGGGTGATCTTGTCAGCCTGAGCTCCCATCTGGTCGCAAACGATTCGGATGACGCGGTCGTTGATGGAAGAATCACTCACCTTTGTACTCACTGCAGTTTAGGGGTTCTAGGAATGGGTCGGAGATGATCAACGGGCGCTCGCGCTCGGGATCATCCCGCTCGTGTCGAAAGGTCCTTTCAAAGCACGGGGGCTTATTACAAAGGACTGGGGGCTATCAGGTCAAATAGTCGGCTTGATTTCGGCTCTCAGAGTGAGAGTCCCCCATCGATGATTAGGGTCTGACCTGTGATGTAATCGCCGCCGGGACCTAGCAGAAAGGCCACAGCAGAGGCGATTTCATCGGAACGGCCAATTCGCCCGAGGGGAATTGACTGTTTGAGCTGTTCTGCCGTTTTCTCGTCGATGGCGGCAGTCATGTCGGTCTCAATGAAGCCAGGCGCGATGGCGTTGACACACACGCCGCGTCCTGCGAGCTCCTTCGCGAGGGACTTGGTCAGTCCGATTACCCCGGCTTTGCTCGCCGCGTAATTCGCTTGGCCCGCGTTGCCGGTGACTCCGACCACAGAGGCAATGTTGATGATGCGACCACTCGCTTTCATCAAGGGTCGCGTACAGGCTTTCATGAAGTTCCAGGTGCCCTTCAAGTTCACGTCGAGTACGCGCGTGAAGTCCTCCTCGGACATACGAAGCATCAGCTGATCGCGGGTCACACCGGCGTTGTTGACCAGGATGTCCAAACCACCGAGTTCCTTCTGAATCTCCTTACAGAGGGCTGCAACGTCATCTGTTGAGGAAACGTCGACTCCGTAGGCCGCGTGGCCAACGGCCGGTCCGGCTTCGTTGCAGGCGGCTACGGTCGCGGCGCAGTTCTCCGCCTTGGTTGCGATGCAGGCGACCTTTGCGCCGGCCTTGGCCAAGGTCAACGCAATCGCTTGACCAATGCCACGGGACGCGCCGGTGACAATCGCACACCGGCCCGCTAAGGGCATGGCTTCGGAATCAGTTGATGGGTCGGACAAGGTATCGATTGGTGGTGTTGGAGCTTGCGCCCCAGGTTAGTGAACCCAGGTGGCGCGGACCATAGGTTGGCAGTGAGGGCGGTTCAATGGGCCTTCAGAGGTTGTTTAGGGAAAGCTGGCTGCCTTCGTCGTTTTTGGGCCACAAGTGACCAAAAACAGCGACTTAGGAGGGACAATCTGCAGGTTTCGCCGCGGATTCGACCTCGGCCTCCGGATCGATTTTTCGCATGATACCGCCCAGGATTGCTCCGGGACCGGGCTCAAGAAATTTGCGAACTCCTTCGCCCAATGCCCATGTCATAGATTTATGCCAAAGCACGGGGGAGCAAACCTGCTCACCTAGCTGCTGGCGAATCGTCTCGGGATCGTTCACCGGGCCGCCGGAAACGTTGCTCAAGAAAGGAATGCGAGGCGCGCCAATCTCGATCGACTCCAGGGCCGACACGAGACGTTCTGCTGCAGGTCGCATGCATTCTGAGTGGAATCCACCAGCCACCACCAAGCGGCGCGTACGGCGCACACCGTTCTCCTTAGCCTTGGCTTCTAAGTGATCCAGGGCTGCCAACTCACCGGAGACGATGACTTGGCCCGGCGCGTTGATATTAGCAACGGCGCAGATGCCTGCTTCGGCTCCGACGGCGGCCAACTTATAAGCCGTTTCCTCGTCAGCGCCCATCAGAGAGACCATTGAGCTCGGGCAAGCTTCGCTGGCGTCCTGCATGGCCTCGCCGCGCAGGCGTACCAGTCGCAGACCATCGGCAAATTCCAAGGAGCCTGCCACCCAAAGTGCCGTGTACTCGCCCAGACTCAAACCAGCGCAAAGACTGGCCGCGGAGAGGTCAAGCCCCTGGGCCTCGAGCACGCGGAGGATCGCCACACTGGTCGTGAATATTCCAGGCTGTGCGATGTCAGTGCGATTGATTTCGTCACCGGAATTCCAGCACTTCTCGCTAAGAGGAAAGCCCAAGACCTCATCCGCTTCGACAAAGGTTTCGCGTGCCACCGAGTGAGCATCAGCCCAATCTCGGCCCATGCCTTCGAATTGTGCGCCCTGTCCGGGCAGCAGGATTCCTTGATTCATAGTTCGTTATGTAGTTGTGGTTGGATTGGGATCGAATGAACGACCCGTTACCAGCGGACGAGCGCTCCGCCCCAATTCAATCCAGCGCCAAAAGCGCACATCACGACAAGCTTGCCGCGAATCAAGCGATCCGCTTCATAGGCCTCGCTCAAAGCGATCGGCACGCTAGCTGCGCTCGTGTTGCCATACTTTTGGATGTTGACCATGATCTTGTCCGCCGGAATGTCCAAGCGCTCCGCAGCAGCATCGATGATGCGCGCGTTCACTTGGTGCGGAACGAGCAGGCCCAGATCGCTGGGATCATGGCCTTCCATCATTTCGCTAACGGTGCGCGCCATGGTGGTCACAGCGAAGCGGAAAACTTCGCGTCCGCGAACATGAATGGCGTGTTCATTTCCCCCAATCGTCTCCGCGCTCGCGGGCTTGAGAGCTCCGCCTCCGGTCATTTGGATGAGCTCGTAGCCCGATCCATCCGAGCCCAAGCTGACCTTCAAGATCTCCCCAGGTAGCCCGGGCTCCTGGGCCTTGAGCACAACGCAACCCGCGCCATCTCCAAAGAGAATGCAAGAACCACGGTCCGTCAGGTCGATGAATTTCGACAGGGTCTCCGCTCCAAACACCAATGCGGTTTTCGCCGCGCCGGATCGAATCATCGCGTGCACAACGTTCAAGGCGGTGATGAAACCGGTGCACGCGGCGGTCACGTCGAAGGCCGCACAATTCTTGGCTCCGAGATAGTCCTGGAGCATTGGCGCGACCGCAGGCAGGTACTGATCGGGGGACACAGTGCCCACGACGATCAAGTCCAATTCCTCAGCGGTAATGCCAGCGCGCTCCATGGCCATCTTGGCGGCCACTTTGCACATATCGCTGGTCACTTGGCCTTCCGCCGCAAAACGCCGTTCAACAATTCCCGTTCGCTGTCGAATCCACTCGTCGCTTGTATCGACGTAGTCCTCAAAATATGAGTTTGGGACTACGCGATCTGGAACGTAGTGGCCGCAGCCCGCGATGCCCACTGTGATGCCGTCGCTCATTCGTTCGCTCCTGAATCCATCGGTGTCGATGCTAATGCGGCATCCGCATGCCGAAAAAATTGAGCCTCCCTGTGGAGGGAAGCTCCGTTCTGATCGGCTGAGCATGGGCTAACCAGGCTCAACCTTCAAGCCTATGATTCGCTGCCTTCGGTCACTTTCGCTGCAGACTCGGCAACGCCGCGAATAATGCCCTCATTGACGTTGGCGTCCAGGTTTCTGGCAGCCAGGCTCAAGGCATTGGAGACCGCAATGTCGTCCGAACGACCGTGGCCGACGACAACGACTCCATTGACGCCCAGCAGAAGGGCTCCGCCGTACTCGGCGTAGTCGATCTTATGCTTCACGTTGGAAAGGACTTCTCCGCCCCATTCAACGCCGTGACCCTTCAGCTCCCGAAAGACGAGCCCGAGCATGAAGCCAGAAAAACCCTCAAGCAATTTAAGGACGATGTTTCCGGTCATGCCATCCATCACGACTACGTCGGCGACGTGTTGAAAGATTGCATTGCCTTCCACGTTGCCGACGAAGTTGAAGGGAGCTTCACTCATCAAGCCGTTGGCTTCCTTGAGCAAGTCCGTGCCCTTACTGCTCTCTTCGCCGATGTTGAGCAAACCTACTCGCGGAGTATCGCAACCGAGGCATTCACGCGAATAAACGCCGCCCATCAGACCGTACTGAACGAGATGGTCTGCTTTGGCAGCGATGTTCGCGCCCATGTCTAGCAACGTTAGGGGGTGACCGCCCAGGTCAAGAGTAACAGCAATGCCGGGACGCTTAACACCTGGCAAGGTGCCGAGCCCAAGAGTCGCAGCCGCGACCAAGGCGCCCGTGTTGCCCATGGATACGACCGCGCTGGCGATCTCCTTCTTGACGCAGCCGACGGCCACAGAGATGGATGAGTCGCGCTTACTGCGCAGAGCTACCGATGGAGCATCGGTCATCTCAACGACCTGAGAGGCGTGAATGATTTTGAAACCCGGATCGCCGCCAGCTTCACTCAGCCCATCCCGGATGCGCTCTTGATCACCGACGAGCAGGACACGCTCAACCGGTAAAGACTCTTTAGCTTCTCCGGAGCATGCACGAATAGCACCCCGCAAGATCGCTTGCGGGGCGTTATCACCACCCATCACGTCGAGGGCAATGCGATTGGATTTCATAGGGGTTCTGGGCTTGGCCTAGAACTCGTCTTTTTGGAGGACGTCGGTGCCTTGAGCGCCGCCCTTATCGAATCCGTAGTAGCCACAGCTGTCACACACGCAGTGTTGACGAACCGCCGTTCCACAGCGCGCGCAGTGGTTCGGGGGGCTGACCTCGATGGCCAGGTGAGCGCGGCGGACCCGCTTCTTGTGCTTGGATATACGACTTTTCGGATGAGCCATTGGATGCTGGCGGAGGGAGATCTACTGGAGGAATGGAATCGAAGTGGGACGAGGCCCCGGCTTCCTTTGCGCTAAAAATGCCTCGGGCTCCCCTCTGAGACCCGATTTTTGCACTTGGAAGCCCGAGAGGCTAGCCCGCTGACAGGGGGGTGTCAACGGGCAGAAGCCTGTAGAATCGATTGAATCTGAAACAAGGGAAAATCTCGCTAGGAGCCGAGGCTCTCAGCGAGGTTGGTCGTAGCCCATTTAAGTGCTGCGTCGAGGCATGAAGCGTCTGTTCCTTGGCCTTGAGCTCGATCGGGACGGCCACCGCCACCGCCCTTAAGTTGACCACCCATCGACTTGGCAAAAAGCCCGGCTTTCAGGCCTTTCTTTTGCGCCTCGCCAGTGGAGAGCACCTGAAACGGCACGCGCCCGCCTTCTTGGCCAACCACGACAATGGCCATAGAGTCGGATAAACTGCCCAATCGAGTGGTTAAGTCCTCGATCGACTTTCCGTCCAGGCTGGGAAAGCTGACCACGCCGGTAAGGATCCCCGCCGTGTCGCTGAGTTGCTTCTTGGCACTTTCAAACGCCTCACCAACATCACCGCCGGAGCTTTCCTTCTGCTTTTTGCTGGCAGCTTTAAGCTTGTCCTGAAGCGCGCCGATGCGCGCCACAATTTCATCAGGCTGAGCTTTCAAGACAGCCGCTGACTCGCGCAGATTTCGGCGAATTTTTTGAATTTCAGCCAGGGCTGCGTCGCCCGTGACCGCTTCGATACGACGCACGCCAGCGGACACCGCACGTTCGGAGAGAATCAAGAAGGGTCCAATGTCCCCCGCCGCGCGCACGTGAATTCCGCCACACAGTTCCGTCGACCAACCGCCGACATCAACCACCCGAACCGTGTCCTCGTATTTTTCACCGAAGAGAGCGGTCACTCCGCGGCCCTTCGCACTCTCCAAGTCTTCCAAGGTCGTTTCGACCTTCGCGTTAACGATGGTTTGAGAGTTGACGTGGGATTCGACCCTCTCAATCTCTTCTGCGCTCACTCCTTTGGGGTGCGAGAAGTCAAAACGCAATCGTTCGGCACCGACGTAGGAACCTTGCTGTGCGACGTGATCGCCGAGCACCATCTGCAAAGCTTTGTGCATCAAGTGCGTTGCCGTGTGATTGCGAACAATTCCAGCACGCTCGCCTGCATTGACCTTGGCCTTCACTGGCGAACCGGCAACTGCTCTACCCGTTGCTTGGCCAAGATGAACGATGACTGATCCAGCCTTCTTCGTGTTGGACACATCGAACTGAAAGTCCTTTCCAGAGATAGAACCCAGATCCCCGCACTGGCCACCAGACTCGGCATAGAACGGCGTTGCATCGAGCACCAATCGGTCCGGAACACCATCACCGCCGGGAAGGAAAAGGCCGACCTGAGTTTCCAGTTCTAAGCCGAGTGCACCGACTTCGTGGCACTTGGAGTCCGTTTCTGACAAGCCCTCGGCTTCTTCACCCGAAAGCAGCTCCTTGAAGTTACCTTGGGATTTACTCGCCTCACGGTGAGTCGCTTGGGCCTTCGCCCAGCCTTCTGAATCTACCTCCAAGCCGTTCTCTTCTGCCATCTGCTCGACAAGGTCCTGCGGGAAGCCGTAGGTGGCATAGAGGTCATAGGCCAAGTCCCCGGGAAGCACCTTCGCGTTGTCACCTTGGACCTTTGAAGCCAGCTTCTCGAATTCAAGCAGCCCGCGCCCCAGGGTACGCCCGAAGGAGATTTCCTCTTCCTTCAGGATTAGCTGGATGTGCTTGATGCGACTGGGAATCTCTGGGAAAGCCACACCAAGAATTTCTGCGACACGCCCGGCGACCAAGAACAGGAAGGGCTCTTCCTGACCAAGCACCTGACGGCCAAATCGAGCCGCACGACGAATCAAGCGGCGCAGGACATAACCGCGACCCGTGTTGGACGGCACGGCGCCGTCCGCGATAGCACTTGAGACGGCCCGTACGTGATCGGCGATGACCCGAAAGGCCACGCGCACGATTTCCTCGGACTCCTCATACTTGACTCCGACCAACTCTTCGATCCGATCAAAGATCGGCGTGAACAAGTCGGTGTCGTAGTTGGAACTTTTGCCCTGCAAAACGGACAAGATTCGTTCGAAGCCCATACCCGTGTCGACGTGCTTCTCAGGCAAGTTCTTGAGACTGCCGTCCTCAAGTCGGTTGAATTGGATGAAGACCAGGTTCCAGAGCTCAATAAAGCGCTCGTTGCCTGCATTCACTCCGATCTCGGGATCAGCTCCGTCCTCGGGATTAGATTCCGGCCCGCCACGATCGATATGAATTTCCGAACAAGGACCACAGGGACCCGTGGCCCCCATCTCCCAGAAGTTGTCCTCACGGCTGGCTCGTAGCACACGGTCAGGAGAAATACCGGCCTTCTCGATCCAAAGACTCTCCGCTTCTACGTCGGCTTCCAATCCATCCTTTTTGTCACCCTCAAAGACGGTCACCCAGAGACGCTCCTTCGGAATCCCCCATACATTGGTCAAGAGATCCCAAGCCCAAACGATGGCCTCTTCCTTGAAGAAGTCGCCAAAGGACCAGTTGCCCAGCATTTCAAAGAAGGTGTGGTGGTACGTATCGCGCCCCACCTCTTCCAAGTCGTTGTGCTTGCCGGATACCCGGAGACACTTTTGAGTGTCTACCGCGCGCTTGTAATCCCGTGAACCGGTCCCAAGGAAGACATCCTTGAATTGGTTCATTCCTGCGTTGGTGAATAGCAGAGTGGGATCGTCCGCAGGGAACACTCCCCCAGAGGGCACTTCTCGGTGCCCTCGATTAACAAAGTGGTCGAGGAAGTCGCGGCGGACCTTTTCTGCAGTGAAGTTCGTCATCAGGACGGGCTAGTCAAGACGCGGCGCCCCGGAGGCTGCCGAGCCGGTAATCGTTTTTTTTGGGAGTGAGTGTGCGCCTCAAAGAGAAACGCCCTCGGGTCCTGCCGAATGGCAATCCCCGAGGGCGCAGAGTATAGGCATTGGGGCGGGGGCCTTCCGACCCCGAACCCGCAGCTGAGTACTACTTTCCGGCGCTAGCCGTAGCTTTCGTCTTGGAGGGCTTACTGGCTGGAGTCTTGCCAGAAGCGGCCTTAGCTTCTGGCTCTGAGCCGGAAGCCTCCGAACTGGGGGCGTCAGAGTTGGGGGTCTCTGGGCTGGGGGTCTCTGAGGGGGCGGGCTGATCCTTGGCTGCAGCCTCTGCTGCTTTGGAAAGTCCATCCTCTCGAATCCAACCGTCGAGTTCGTCGGCGAGATCCGGGTTGTCGATCAGGAAGCGTCGGGCGCGTTCCTGGCCTTGGCCTAGTCGGATCTCCCCTTCTGTGGGGTGTTTCAGCGAGTACCAGGTACCCGAGCGGTTGACGTGCCCGGTGGTCATGCCCATGTCGAGCAGCTCGCCTTCCTTGCTGATGCCGCCGTTGAACATGATGTCGAACTCGACCTTGCGGAAAGGCGGAGCGATCTTGTTCTTGACCACGGTGACCTTGGTGCGGTTGCCAACTGTGATGTCGGCTTCCTTGATTTGACCGATGCGGCGGATATCCAGGCGCACGGAGGAGTAGAACTTGAGCGCACGGCCGCCGGTGGTGGTTTCCGGGCTGCCGAACATCACACCGATCTTCTCACGGATCTGGTTGATGAAGATCACCATGCAATCTGACTTTGCGATGGCGCCGGTCAACTTGCGCAGAGCTTGACTCATCAATCGCGCATGCAAGCCGACAAAGCTGTCACCCATCTCGCCCTCGATTTCCGCACGGGGTACCAGGGCGGCCACGGAGTCAATCACAACCACATCGACGGAATTGGAGCGCACCAGAGTTTCTACGATCTCAAGAGCTTGCTCGCCGGTGTCCGGCTGGCTGACCAGCAGGTCGTCCAAACTTACGCCTAATTTTCGGGCATAGGCCGGATCGAGGGCGTGCTCGGCGTCAATAAAGGCACAGATGCCGCCAGATTTCTGCGCATTGGCGATCACATGCAGCGTCAAAGTCGTCTTGCCAGAACTCTCCGGACCGTAGATTTCGATCACACGGCCCCTGGGCAAGCCACGGCCACCAAGCCCCTGATCCAGGGCGATCGAGCCGGTACTGATGCATTCGATGGTCCGCGCCAGGACAGCTTCGTCTCCCATGCGCATGATCGCGCCCTTGCCGTAAGATCGCTCGATGTCTCCCAGGGCAGATTCGAGGGCCTTGGACTTAGCGGCGGGGGTCATTTGTGTACCGCGTTGTTCGATTGTTTTCGAACTTACGCTGGCTTTCGATCGGCTTGACTTCATGGGACTCGGACGGTGTTCTTCCTACTGGATACGTTGACCTGTGTGGTGAATTATCGATCCTAGCCCCCCAGAATGCAGGAACAAGCCCGCGTTCGGCTTTTGTTCGGGTTTTCCCTATCACGGGACCAAATCGCCTACCTGTACAGACGATCGGGGCCCAAAAAGGTCACCCTGCCATCCGCTAAACCGTGACGATCGAGAGCAACTCCTCATAGCGCCCCGCCAACTCGTCCTTGCTACGCATCGCTAACGGCTCAATCCCGAAGTCTTCCACACAGAAAGATGCAGTCACCGTGCCGTGAAGCATCGCTTTGCGCATCACGGCCGGATCGACGCTGCCCTCTGCTGCCACATAACCCATGAATCCGCCGGCAAAGGAGTCGCCAGCGCCTGTGGGATCGACCACGTTCTTGACGGGATAAGCAGGCAATGAGAAATGAGTGTCAGCGCCCATGATGAACGCGCCGTGCTCTCCTTTCTTGAGTAAAACCAACTTGGGTCCCATGCTCAAGACCTTGCCCGCAGCGCGGATCAAGTTGTCTTCGCCGGTCAACATGCGCGCTTCTTCGTCGTTCAACACGATGGCGTCGATGCGCTTCAAAAGAGCTTCTAGGGCCGGTCGCGCGATGTCGATCCACAGGTTCATGGTGTCCGCCATCACGAACTCTGGGCTCTCGACTTGCTCTAACCCCTTCAACTGAACCGCAGGGGCAGCGTTGGCCAGGAACACAAACTTACTGTTGCAGGCCGCTTCCGGGACCTTCGGATCAAAGTGTTCGAGCACGTTCAAATCAGTAAACGTCGTGTGACGAGTGTTCCAATCCGCTTCATAGCGACCTCCCCAACGAAAGGTCTTGCCCGGAGCTATCTCGACGCCAGCCGTATCGATGCCCTTGTCGCGCAAGGCTTGTAGATCCTTCTCCGCAAAATCTTCGCCGACCACACCCACCAAGTGGGAGTGGATGAAGTGGCTGGACGCCACGGCAAAGTAAGTGGCGGATCCGCCGAGAACACCCTTACGGGAGTCGTGGGCGGTTTCGATGTCGTCGTAGGCCAGGGTGCCAATTACGAGCAAACTCATAGTGCTATAGGAGGGGATTTTGGGGATCTGTTCGCGGCGCATGAAAACCGCTTACTCGCCTCAGGTCAACCGAGAAGCTCGCTATTGATCTCCATCAGGACGCATGACCTCATCACGCATCTTGGCGGTGCCCGGCATCATCATGAACAATCCGCCCGCCAAACCGAGGGCAACAGTACAGAGCCTGTAGGTCACGCTGACGGCTACGCCGATGGTGGCAACGGCCCCCATCTGCTCGAATAGGTAGCCATAAGCCGCCTCCCCCACCCCCCAGCCGCCTGGAGAAAGGGGCAGAGCTGTGATCAAATTGGCCACGGAAACAACGCCGACGTAGGCTCCAAAGCCCAAAAGCGTTCCGAAGGCCGTGCCAATCGCGTAGACCGCCGCGACCACGGAGATGTGGTTTCCGAGGGAGAGCAAAATGGAGATCACGAGTTCGCCGGGCCGGCCTCGGTACAAGAGTGCTGACTGCTCCAACTTTTGAATGCGTGCTGCCTGGGGCAATTTCGCGATCAGACGATCAAAGCCGAGGACACGCCGCGGTCCGGGCAGCAAAACAAAAATCATGCCCATGCTCATTGCTACCAATGCCAAGGTGACAGGCAATTGCAGCACCACCCAGTCGCCAGCGCGCCACCAGACCAC
Source organism: Planctomycetota bacterium (assembly GCA_047639675.1). GTDB lineage: Bacteria > Planctomycetota > UBA1135 > UBA1135 > JABACD01. The sequence goes on from JBLIOI010000016.1 coordinate 55,415, forward strand.
GCTACAGGCGAGCAGAACCAGAGACCAAAGTCCGATCAAGCGATCAATGACCACCGTAGCCAAGGCGTCAGCACGGCGTTCTGGGTGGGCTCGAACCACCATCAGTGCTTTTGGTAAGTCACCGCCGGTCAATCCCGGCATGACCAAGTTGAAAAACAAACCAAGCGAAGAGAATCGAAGCGTATTCCACCAGCTACTCGGGCAGTTCGCCAATCGCAGAATCCGCCACCATCTCGTCACACCAAAAAACAGGCCGAGCAAGAGCCCCGCGAATGCAGCGACCAAGCCGCTGCCGTGTAAGTCGTAGAAAACCCGAGGCATTCCAGGGCGCCATTCGTAGCCCGCCACATCGCCTCCACGGCGGGACAGATTCAGGTTCTCGCCAGCTTGCACAGCCAAGCGCAAGTCTTCCGGCCAAGCAGCGTCCAGGGAGTTCGTGGCATCGACGTCGAATTCCACCACATTTTCGCGCCAGCCGCCCAAAATCGTGCCGCTGATACTCAACACTTCCGCCCCTTTATTTGGATCGGCGATGTAGCGCAAGGTGTCCGTCCAAGGCAAACCGTTCGCCACCCAAGCCAGAAGTAGAGCTGCAAGCAGTGTCTTCAGCAAGGTCGCTAAGCGAGCCTTGCGACGCTTTTTTCGCGCCGCTTCAAGGTCCGGCCCAGGAGAGTCGGCCTGTTTGTTCACGGACCAGTTTTAGGGGATGCTTCGGGTTCTTTCCGAGCAGCAGCTTCGGCTTCAGCGGCCTGCAGATCGGCGACCTTAGTGTAGAACCAATTCTCCCAATCTTCCTCGCGCAGGCTGTTCGGTCCGTCCGTCGTTTTGATCAACGCCTGCATCGCCTTGACTCGCACAAAGCCCGAAAGATCGTTCATGGCGTAGGAAACCATCAATGCTGCCCAAGTCTGGCGCTGGCGCACATACTGCTCCTCTGTCATATCAGCGAAGGTCGCAGGCAGGCCGTCCTTTGCAACCAATTCCAGGATACGCGCCACAAGCAGCTCATCCCGGTCTGGACCTTGGCGGCGCTCCAAGTTCAAGATCGACATAAAGCGCGCCAGAATTTCCGGGCCCGCCGCTTCCACACTGGCTGTAACCACCGCGGCGCGCGTCCGACTTGCGGAACCCGCCTCGAGGTTCAGCGCGTGGGCCAAACTCATTTCAATCGTGCGCCGCTTGAACTCCGACAAAAGGTCCGCCAAGACCTGATACCCGGGTGTCCCGGCTTGTGCGTCGCCCATCACGCCTGCAACCGCAGGCAGAACACGCCTGGCTCCATTCAGATCAAAGACCGTGGCCTCGATCGCGTCAGCCTTCGCCTTCAGATCCTCTTGCGTCCCCAAGTTTCCGCGCAAGGCCCGCCAACTACCGATCAGCTCGCTCAAGAGTAAGGCGGTTTGCTTGGCATCTGCTCGCGGAGCATCGATTGCGATGTCCACGGGACCAGCCACATTGAGTCCGAGTCCCAGAGCCCCCAGCCCAAGCGTCGCCCATTCACGTGAAACATCTGACGGGTCCGAAGCGATAATCCGAGCGCACCAGGCGACTTGAATTGCCGCCAAACGGGGCTTCTTGCTGGAATCGAACTCCAAGAGTTCCGTCAACAGCTCCAAGCAAGACTCGCTCGGATTCTCCAAGCGCTTGGGTTTGCCCTGCGGAC
>JBLIOI010000017.1:0-54492 GCA_047639675.1 Planctomycetota bacterium
CGGCCCCAGACCAGAATCCGGAGGACTCTGGTCTGGGGCCGACTGCGAAGGTGGCGGAGATTGCGCAGGCTCGGTACCGCCGTCTTCCGCTACGACGTTTGCGTAGCGAACTCCTCAATCTGATCGAAGTTCATGTAGCGGTAGACCTGATCGGAGTCCTTAGCAATCTTACCGACGTACTCGTGATACTCGGCGGGTGTTGGCAAGCGCCCAAGGATGGCGGCGACTGCAGCCAGCTCGGCGGAAGACAGATAAACATCAGCGCCTTTACCTAGTCGGTTGGGGAAGTTCCGCGTGGACGTCGAGACGACCGTGGAACCTTCGGCGACGCGTGCTTGGTTGCCCATGCATAGCGAACAGCCAGGCATCTCTGTTCGGGCGCCAGCGGAGGCGTAGTTGCTGTACTGGCCTTCTTCAGTCAAAAGCTTTGCGTCCATCTTTGTCGGAGGAGCGATCCAAAGGCGGGTCGGTACCGCATCACCGTGCGCTTTGAGTAGCTCGCCGGCGGCGCGGAAGTGGCCGATGTTGGTCATGCAGGATCCGATGAAGACTTCGTCGATCTTGGTGCCCATCACGTCTGAGAGTTTCTTGACGTCATCGGGATCGTTGGGGCAGGCGAGCAGCGGCTCGGTGATCTTACTCATGTCGACTTCGATGATATGAGCGTACTCGGCGTCGGCATCGGCGGAGAGCAGCTGCGGATCGGCGATCCAAGCCTCCATCTTCTTGGCGCGGCGTTCGAGGGTCACGGCATCTTGGTAGCCATTGGCAATCATCCAGCGCAAGAGCGTGATGTTCGAGGTCAGGTATTCAATGACCGGCTCCTTGTCGAGCTTGATCGTACAGCCAGCGGCGGAACGTTCAGCTGTGGCATCGGATAACTCGAAGGCTTGCTCGACTTTGAGTTGGGGCAGTCCTTCAATTTCAACGATGCGGCCGGAGAAGACGTTCTTTTTGCCCTTTTTAGCGACAGTCAGATCACCTGTTTGAATCGCGGCGTAGGGAATCGCGTTGACCATGTCGCGCAGGGTGATGCCCGGTTGCATTTCACCGGTGAAGCGTACGAGCACAGATTCGGGCATGTCGAGGGGCATCATGCCGAGGGCTGCGGCAAAGGCGACGAGGCCTGAACCTGCAGGGAAAGAAAGTCCAAGCGGGAAGCGCGTGTGCGAATCGCCGCCGGTTCCAACCTCATCGGGCATCAGCATGCGGTTCATCCATGAGTGGATGATGCCGTCGCCGGGGCGCAAGGAAACGCCGTGGCGAATCTGCATGAAGTGCGGGAGGGTCGCTTGCGTGTCAACGTCGACCGGCTTGGGGTAAGCGGCGGTGTGACAGAATGACTGCATCACCAAGTCGGCGGAGAACTTGAGGCAGGCGAGCTCCTTCAGCTCGTCGCGCGTCATGGGGCCGGTGGTGTCCTGGGATCCGACTGTGGACATGGTGGGTTCGCAGTAAGAGTCGGGGCGAACTCCGGCAACTCCGCAGGCGCGACCGACCATCTTTTGCGCAAGGGTATAGCCCTTACCCGTTTCTTTTCCTTGCGGGACGGCGCGGAAGGCGGTGGACTCGTCGAGACGAAGAGTCTTGCGCGCGCGCGCAGTGAGCGTGCGGCCGATGATCAAGGGGATGCGTCCACCGGCTTGAACTTCGTCGAGTAGGACCTGGGTCTTCAACTCGAAAGTAGAAATGATTTCGCCTGCTTCATTCTCGATCTTGCCCTCGTGGGGAAAGACGATGATCGTGTCGCCCATGGCCATCTCGTCCACGTCACACTCGATAGGCAAGGCGCCTGAGTCTTCCATGGTGTTGAAGAAGATCGGAGCGATTTTGCCGCCGAGGCAAACGCCCCCGGCGCGCTTGTTGGGGATGAACGGAATGTCGTCGCCCATGTGCCAGAGCACCGAGTTGGTTGCAGATTTACGCGAAGAGCCGGTGCCGACGACATCGCCGACATAGGCGAGGGAGTGTCCGCCCTCCTCAAGCTCTTCAATTTGTTGGATCGGGTTTGTGATGCCCTCGCGCGGGATCTTTAGCATCGAAAGACCATGCAGCGGAATGTCGGGGCGTGACCAAGCATCCGTTGCGGGGGAGAGATCGTCGGTGTTCGTCTCGCCGACGACCTTGAAGACCTTGAGCGTAATTTGGTCAGGAACGGGCGGCTTGGAGGTGAACCAATCGGCGTCGGCCCAGGATTGCAGAACGGCCTTTGCGTCCTTGTTGCCACCCTTGGCTTTGCCCGCGATAGTGTCATAGGTGTCAGCGACGAGCAGAGTGTGCTTGAGCTGCGTGGCGGCAAGCGTTGCGAGTTCAGCGTCATCGAGCAGTTCGACCAGCGTCTCAACGCTGTAGCCGCCGAGCATCGTGCCGAGGATTTCGACAGCCTTGGGCTTGTCGATCAACGGCGAAGTGCTCTTGCCTTGAGCGATCTCTGTCAATAAGGAGCACTTGACGAGGGAGGCGTTGTCGACTCCAGCCGGAACGCGATTCTCCAGCAGATGCATCAGGAACTCCTCTTCGCCCGCAGGAGGTGACTTCAAAAGCTCCGTAAGGGACTGCATCTGGTCGGCATTCAGCGCCAAGGGCGGAATTCCTTGAGTGGCGCGATCGGCAACGTGGCTGCGGTAGGTGGCGAGGAAGTTGTTCGATTCGGACATGACGGTCTCGGATGAGTACGGGTGACGGGCTGTTCCTGTGGCGCTTGGCTGTGCTTGCCATCGACAGGTTCGAGAGGAATGTAGAATGAAAAGTTCCATGCGTAAAATCGATTGTTTGCATGGATAGCATAGAATTAGAGCATGTCTGATCTATCACTGATTCGATCGTTCTTACAGGTGGCCGAATCCGGCGCGATCACATCCGCCGCCAAACGTCTCTTTGTGACCCAGCCAGCGCTTTCCCGGCGCCTTCAGCTCTTGGAGAGCGAGTTGGGCGCGCCGCTCTTTGAGCGCTCGCGGCGTGGCGTGGAATTGACCGAAGAGGGGCGATTCGTGCAGCGCGCGGGTTCGGATATTGTCGAGCGCTGGGAGCGCATGCGGGATGGCGTTGAAGCTCTGAGCAACTTGGACGCGGGAACCGTGCGCTTGGGCGGTGGCGCTACGGCGGTCTCGTTTCTTTTGCCGCAGGCGATCGCGGAATTCCAGCGGCGTCATCCTGGCGTTCTATTTCAGGTGAAAGAAGCTGGAAGCCGTGACGTGGAACGAGACGTGGCCGAAGAGCGTATCGAACTTGGCATCGTGACTCTGCCGGTGCCGTCGGAAGAATTCGAAGTGTGGCGTTTGCGCACGGACCGCATCGTGTTGGTGGCAGCTACACACCATCCGCTGGCGAAGAAGAAGCGCGTGCATGTCAGCGCTCTCGAAGGGCAGGATCTGGTGGGTTTCGAGTCGCCAAGCGCCATCCGTAGTCTGATCGATGGCGCGCTGCACGACGTCGGCGTCAAGGTCAACGTAGTGATGGAGCTGCGCTCCATTCCAGCCATCCTGCGCATGGTCGGCGCGACGGAGTGCTTGGCTTTCGTCAGTCAGATCGGCGTGGGCGCAGAGCCCGAAGGCGTGCGCGTCATTCCGGTAAGCGGCTTGCGCATCCAACGCGGCTTGGCTGTCATTCGCAAACGGGCTCGGCCGCTGTCACCAGCGGCCGATTCATTCGCGAAGCTCTTGCGTCAGGGCTAGCTCTTTCCCACCGAGCTGCTAGTCGTCCGTGTCGTCATCCGTGCCCGCGTAGCCCAAGTCTTTCAGCATTTGCAGGTACCGAGGGCTGTGGCCTCCGCGAACTTCGGAAGACTGCGGCGGACTCTGCAGCGCTCCAACGTACTCGTCCAGCTCCGCAAGCATGCGCGCAGCGACTGCGGGCATCTCCTCAATCAAATTGTTGTTCTCGTTTGGATCGGCGCTCAAGTCGTAGAGTTCATGGGCCCCGCGCGAAGACCAGATCAACTTGTAGTTGCCAGATTGGTAAGCGCGCAATTGACGACTCCAATCGTTGGCGTCGAACTCCGGATGGGCCCTGTACACGGGTTGAAAAGGTTCTGTGAAGGTCGCGGGCAGCTCTGCCAGTAGCGTTCGGTTCGCTTCTGGACTGAGCAAGCTCCTCGCGTTGCTGTCTACGTTGGCCGGCGGAGGAATGTCCGCCAGCTCTAAAATAGTTGGGAAGATGTCGTAGTTAGAGACTCGCGCTGAGCTGCGATGGGCCTCGATGCGTTCGGGCATGTGCACGATCATGGGCACGTGAATCAACGCGTTGTAGAGCGAAAACTGGTGATCCATCATGTGATGGTCACCGAGGTGTTCGCCGTGGTCCGCAGTGATGATGACGACCGTGTTCTCAAGCCGTCCCGCTGCTTCCAATGAAGTGAGCAGAGACTTGATCATGTCATCTAGTTCAGCAATCGTGGCGTCGTAGGTTGCCGCCATGATCGCCAATTCGTCTTCGGTGTATTCGTGCAGGCCAAAAGAGTAGGACCACATGGGCACCCAGGACCTATCGACGACCTTTGACTTCTCAACGTCCTCTTTCGACATCATCCGCTTGCGGTACTTGCGCGGCGGAATCATCGGGCGGTGTGCTTCCATGTAATTGATAAAGGCGAAGTAGGGCTTGTCTTGACCGCGGGTGTCGAGCCACTTGCCTAGGCCTTCCTCAGCGAGTTGCCCCGCAGCCTTTATCATCCATTCGGAACCGTTGCCACTCTTGATGTTCGCGGCGAGCTCCGTGCTGCGATCGTCCTTGACCTTATTCCAAACGATTTCAAGCGCGCGCTTGCGTGACTGCGGATCCCAAGGATGCTCTTCTACATCGAAGCCTTGGGTGAAGTTCTCAGCGGCAGAAATATGCGGGTTAGCCGCCCATAAATACGTGTCATAACCACTCTGGTTCAAGATCTCGGCAATCGTTTGGTGCTCGTCATCGAGCCAGCGATGGCCAAACTTCGTCCCGTGCTCGCTGGGTAGCTTGCCGGTGAACATACTGGCGTGCGAGGGGACTGTAGAGCAGGCGGTGGAGAGGCAGTTGTCGAAGACTAGTGCGTCTTGCGCCCATTCATTGAGGAATGGCGTGGTGTTGCGACCGTGGCCGTAGAGACTCATGCGGTCTGCGCGAACCGTGTCCATAACGATCCACAGGACGTTCGGCGGCCCGGGTGTGGCGTCGCCACAACTGCACACGGCCAAGGCGAGGCTTATGCCTGCGAGTAATCGATGGGAGAAAGCAGATCTATTTTGGGTCACGGAAGCTCAGCGAAGGGGTCGAAGCGAAGGGGTGGAGAGCGTACGGAGCACTGGGGGTATCGTGCGTAGAAAGCCTCTGGGCAGTTTGGCGTGGCGCTAAGTGCTTTTGAGTGAATAGTTTGCGATTTGACCCGAATCTTTTTGAGGTCCGTCAAATCCATACTGGCGCAACCAGCTCGCTTGTTCAGCGATCGCTGTTGCGGCTTCTGCGTGGCCAAAGTGCAGCGGATAGCGTTCGTCCGGGAGACCTCCCGCTTACATGACGTAGCGTTATTAGTTTCGATGTGCAGCGCGTTAGGGGGAAGCATGGACTATGAGCTAGGCTCGCAGCCGTGCTCTCTCGAGTTCGCTCTCTACGATGGTCTCTCGCAGCGCCAAGTGCCTTCGAAGCGTGGGCAATCTTTCGGGGTAACTTGGCTTCGGCGAGGGGTGTTCATTCGCTCCTATCCGGGTAACCTTGCGCGGAGTCTCAGCCAGTGTCCGAGTCAAAAATGATCGACCACCCCGAACCGTCCCATACGCGAGAGGAATTGCGTCAGCAGCTTCTTGCTCACTCGCTCTATTCAAGAGTCGACACTCTGCCCAAATTGCGAGTGTTCATGGAGAGTCACGCATTCGCTGTGTGGGATTTCATGTCGCTCTTGAAACGACTGCAAGCTGATCTTGCTCCTGCTCGCGTACCCTGGACTCCACCGCGGGATGTGGCAGCAGCGCGCTTCATCAATGAAATCGTCTTGGCGGAAGAGAGCGATATCGACGTAGATGGAAGCCCTGCGGGCCATCTCGATATCTACCTGTCCGCCATGGATGAAGTGGGCGCAGACACTTCGGGCTTTCGGTCCTTTCTGGCGAAGTTAAAGATGGGGCGCACTGTTTCCGAGGCGCTCAACGGAATTGAAGCGCGTCGAGTGGTGCGCGACTTCGTCGGGACAACGATTCAGATCGCACAGGAAGGTAATACCGTAGAAGTTGCGGCAGCCTTCTTGTACGGACGCGAAGATCCCATTCCATTAATGTTCGAATGTATCCTTGGTTGTCTTGAAGAGCAGGGCATTCAAGCACCGCGCTTTGCTTACTACTTGAAGCGTCATATTGAGCTCGATGGCGACACCCACGGGCCACTGGGGCGTGAGCTATTGGGGCGTTTGACTGCTGGCGACGAAGCCTTGGAGGGTGCAGCAGAGCGCTGTGCAGCCATTGCGATCTCGGCTCGATTACAATTCTGGACGGGAATTGAGTCTCAGGTCTCTTGCCTAGAGGGCGGCGAATACCGCCAGATGATGGGTGTCTAAGCGGGTATCGCTCTTGGGGGAAGTTGTTAGGCTAGGTTTTGGCCGCTTGGCCAATCGCTAGTTTTCAAACTCTGATCCCCTCAGATCTATGCTGTCGACGCTCTTCGCAGACGACTCCTTATTGCGCCGCTCCCTTGCGACGGTTGCTCTTATTGCCGCACCCTTCACTCTGCAAGCAGCGGCTCAGCAGCAAGCACCACCGTCGGCGCTGGTTCCCTACGAGTTCGATTCGGGTCTAGCAGAGAACACAGGCAGCGCTCCGGATATCGTCCTCTCGTTTCCGGTATTCATGGGGAAAGCCGCTTGGCTGCGCTTGAACTTTGATGAGGTTCAGCTCTCCGGCGATATCTTGGCGGGTACGGGCTCCATCCTGCGCATCACAGCATTGGAGGACGGAGCGATTCAAGAGATGGATGCACGTCACGTTGAGCAGTGGGCGAACTCAAGCGCTTACTTCAATGGTGACACAGTCCTAGTCGAAGTCCTCGCCTACCCGGGGACGGGTATGAACCGAGTTTCGATGAGCGAAATGATTGTTGGTCTGTCGCCGGACCTCGATTCAGATCCGACCATCTGCGGCCTTGTCGATGACCGCATTCTCTCAAGTGATCCGCGCTCAGCACGTTTGCTTCCAATCGGTTGCACCGGTTGGTTGATCACTGACTGCAGGCAGTGCTTCCTCACGGCAGGGCACTGCGTCGGTAACATCAATGTGGTGCAGTTCAACGTTCCCTTGTCGAACGCCAATGGGGACCTCAATCACCCCGGGCCCGAGGATCAGTACGCTTGGGATCCCTCTTCTCTACAGAATGTCCCCAGCTACTCGATAGGAAACGATTGGGGTTACTTCGGCGCTTTCGCTAACTCGACAACTGGCCTGACACCGGGCGCAGCACAAGGCCCCGGCTTTGACCTTGTCGCGGCACCGACCAACCCGGCGGGCAACGACATGCGCATCACAGGCTTCGGCGTCGATAGCGACAACCAGGATCAAAACCAGGTTCAGCAGACACACGTGGGACCCTTCGTTAGCGTCTCCGGCACAACTCTCCAGTACGAAACGGACACCACCGGCGGCAACTCCGGTTCGCCGGTGATCTGGGAGCAGACAGGACAAGTGATTGGAATTCACACCAATGGTGGTTGTGGTACGACGAGTGGCGCTAACTCGGGAACGTCCGTCATGAACCCGGGGCTGCAGGCGGCTTTGGCTATGCCGATCGGTATATGTTCAGCAGGTCTCGGCTTGACCAGTGGCCCGGCGGCCAGCGTTCTTCCGGGAATTGCGACAACACTCGAAGTTGAGGTCTTTGGCACGGGAACGGCGGTGACGATGCACTATCGCATGAATGGCGGTGCGTTTCTGAGTCAACTGATGACGTCGCAGGGCGGCGCTATCTACACGGCCAGCTTGCCCGCTGCGCAGTGTGGCGATTCGCCCCAGTACTACTTCAGCTTCCAAGAATCGAGTTGCGGACTGCAAACCACGCCGAGCGGTGCACCCGCGGCGTTCTACTCGTTGGCGGTTGGAATTCCCATCGCATCTTTCGTTGACAACTTTGAGATGGATCTCGGCTGGGCGACGTCGTCAAACGGCGCATCCACTGGGCAGTGGGAACGAGGAGTTCCGGTCAATGACACGAGTTGGGAGTACGCGCCGGAGGCAGACTCCGATGGTAGTGGCTCTTGCTACCTGACCCAGAACGAGGCGGGTAATACGGACATCGATGGTGGCTCGGTGACTCTGAGATCTCCTACTGTAGACCTCTCCACTTCGGGCGCGTACGTGGCTTATGACTACTACATGTACCTTTCGAACGACGACGGCACGGATCGCATGTTAGTCGAAGCTCGCAATGGTTCAGGCGCATGGGCACAAGTTGCTTTGCATACGGTCAGTGGTGGAAGTAACTGGCGTAGCCACACGTTGAACTCGATGGACTTCACTGCGGCTGGCGTCAGCCTCACCAATGACGTGCAGGTGCGGTTCACCGGCAACGACTCTGGAACGGCGACCTTCTGTGAAATGGGTATCGACGCATTCTTCGTCGGCGAATTTGTCTGCTCTGATTCGGTAGGGACGAACTACTGTTCACCCGCTGCGAGCGGCGCGGCGATTTCTACTTTGGGAACGGCGAGCGTCGCGGCCAACGATCTCTCACTCATCGGTTCAGGTCTACCCACGAACGTCAGTGGGATCTTCTTCTATGGCGATATGCCGGACTTCGCGCCCTTGGGTGACGGCATCCGCTGCGTGACCAGTAGTGGTGGCGTGATTCGGTTGTCGCCGGTTGGTAACTCGGGACCGGCTGGGCAAATTACACACGCTCTCGATATCACAAGCCCCCCGGTTCCGAGCGGCCAGATCACTCCTGGCTCAACCTGGAACTTCCAAATGTGGTTCCGCGATGGCGGCAGTTCGAATTTGACCGACGCTACGGAGATTCAATTCCTACCGTAATCGCTGAAGATGATTAGAGCCCGTAGATGGGCCTGATCTTGCCTTCCAAATGACGCATCATCGGATCCGCGGAGAGCGGTTTTCCGGTGATGCGTTTGCATAGGTCACTCGCTTGATAGCGGCGCCCATGATTGTGAACCTTCTCGTTCAGCCAGTTCTTGAGCGGAGCGAAGTCGCCACGCTCAATTGAACCGGGAAGGTCGTCGAGCTGTTCTGCGGCGGTTTCCCAGAGCTGTGAAGCGTAGAGGTTGCCGAGACAGTAGGTCGGGAAGTAACCGAACAGTCCGAAGGACCAATGTACATCTTGCAGGCAGCCGTTCGTGTCATCGGGAACGTCCACGCCGAGGTATTCTTTGAACTTCTCATTCCAAGCGCTGGGCAAATCTGCGGGTTGCAGGTTGCCTGTGAACATGGCGCGTTCGATTTCAAAGCGCACCATCACATGCAGGTTGTAGGTTGCTTCATCGGCTTCGACACGAATGAAACTCGGTTGGGCGGTGTTGACGGCGCGGTACATGTCCTCCGCTGTGTAGGCGGCGAGTGCATCGCCCAGGATGCGTTTAGCGTGAGGCATGGCCCAGACCCAGAACTCGCGGCTGCGGCCAACGAGGTTCTCCCAGAGGCGTGATTGGCTTTCGTGGATACCCAAGCTGACGGCGCTGCTCGCGGGCAAGCCAAAGAACTTGGCCTTGGGCAATCCCTGCTCGTAGATGCCATGTCCGCCTTCGTGCATTGTGCCGTAGAGCGATTGGCTGAAGTGCTCTTCGTGGTAGCGCGTAGTCAGGCGCGTATCGCCAGCGGCTAGCCCGGTGCAGAAGGGATGCGTTGTCGTGTCGAGGCGCCCTGACTCGAGATCAAAGCCCATGGCGTTCAAGACAAAGAGTCCAAACTCATGTTGGCGAGCCTCATCAATGTGAACCCGCAGCGGAGACTCGTCGGGGGGCGTGCCATTTTCCGCTACTTCCAAAATCAATTTAGAAAGCCGAGCGCGCAGAGGTTCGAAGGTTACTTCAAGTTCGCTGGAGCGTGAACCAGGTTCAAACTCGTCGAGCAAGGCGTCAAATAGCTCTCCGCCCGCTGGAGCTCCGAGGCACTCGGCTTTTTGCCGTGTGAGATCCAGGAGCTTTTCTAGGTGCGGTTGGAAGCCTGAGAAGTTGTTTTCCTTGCGCGCTGCTTGCCAGGCTGCCTGGCTTTGGCTGCCGGCTTTGGCGAGTTCGCGAACGAGGTCCGCGGGGAGCTTGGTGGCCTTATCGAAATCGCGCCGAGTCTCGCGCAGATTGGCCGCCGTAGCTTCATCTTCCAACAGATCGCTTGAAGCTTCGCAGGCGCTGATCAGATCGCCCAACTTCTGACTCGTTTGGCGTGTGTGCAAGAGGCCGGCCAAGAGAGATAGTTGCTCAGCTTTGGCCTCGCCACCGCCTTTCGGCATCTTGGTCGATTGATCCCAAGAGACGAGCCCTTGTACGGAATTCAAAGTAGCCGTCTCGTGCAGTTCTTCGTGTAGGTTGGTGAAGGGGCTCGTTTTGCTCATCTCTTGGCTTTCGTTTGTTTTAAGGCTTTCGTTTGTTTCGGGTCGCGCTCGATGGGGGGAAGGCTACGCTCGGCGGGATGATACTCACAGCTCTTGCCGTTGGCGCTCTTCTCGTACCCGCCCATCCGGGTTCGTTCAGTCGCTCTCAGGTTACGGTTACAGGCTCCAATCTCCAGCATTCCCTGCGAGTGCAGGCCTTGACCTTAATCGAAACGTTACCTGTTGACCTGAACGACGACTTGATCCTCGATGCAGAGGAGTTTGCCGCTGGGCGTGAGAAAATCGAGTGGTACTTGGGCGAGCACTATCGTTTCTATCTCACAAGCGATGGAAATCAACCTTTGCGCGGTTCTCTAACGAGTCTTGAGATGGTCTTGGACGGCAACCCGGAGCTTCCGAGCAACTATTGGCTGCATGCGGAGTTTGCCTACTCGGCAGATCAGGAGCTGGAGTCGGTGACCATCGAAGAATCCTTGTTTGAGATCTCGAATCCGAACCACATCGAATACCTCTCCGTCGCCTGGAAGGGGGAAGAGCCCCATCACCACATCTTCAGTGGCGAGGACATACGGCAGAGATTCGAGCCCACTGGGCGCGAGCAAAAGGGAGTCTTGCGTTCCTTCTTTGACCTAGGCATCGACCACATCTTGGGCGGCTACGATCACTTGCTGTTCTTGGTTGCCCTGCTCGTTGGGGTGAAATCGCTACGCCGGTTGGTTGGCGTAATTACGGCATTCACTCTGGCTCACTCGATAACCCTAGGGCTGGCTGCTTTCGAGGTCGTTACCTTGCCCAGCTCTTTTGTTGAAATTGCGATCGCCCTTTCGATCGTCTATGTGGCGGCGGAAAATCTACTGAACTTGGGGAAGCGTTCGCTCTGGATTGAGGCCTTGGTGTTTGGCTTGTTGCACGGGCTGGGCTTCGCGGGCTTCCTTGGAGATGCTCTGCGCGGTGAGGAATCGACGATCGTTCCGCTGCTTGGATTCAACGCGGGCGTCGAGGTTGGACAAGTGCTATTCGTGGTTCCGATAGGGCTCTTATTTCACTTCATGGGAAAGCTGAGAGCGCCTGCTGTTGGGGGCGAACCGGTACCCTTGCTCGTACCCAAGCAGATTGGCCGCTTAATTTCGATTGCCGTGATCTTGATTGGCATGTACTGGTTCGTGGAGCGCGCCGGATTCCTCTCTTAGAGCGGGAACGGGGACTTGCACGTACTCATGTCGCGCAGACCTTCGTAGGCGATACGCGGATCAGGGGTCGCGATCTCGGAGCTTGCGCCGTGCTTCTTGGCAACCTCGCTGATTGGGTAGTTGAGTCCCTCATCGCCAACTCGATTACCAATCATCAAGATGGCGCATGCTTCATCGCCCGCGCCGACGAATACATGTTCTACGCCAGGGGGGCAATGGAAGAAGTCCCAAGCGCGTAGCGGACGTTCCTCACCATCGACAAGCAGAAGGCATTCACCTGATAGAACCAAGAAGGCCTCTTGCAGCTGTTCGCTGTGGTATTTGCAAGCGGGTTGGCCCGGTTGCAGAACGTGAATGTTGAGCCCCAATTGACCAAAGCGTACATCGCCTTCAAAATTGAAGAATGAGCCAAAGTGGGGGCTAACCCGCCATTCGGCGTCTTTGGCATTGATGATGTACCAGCCTTCTCCTTGGGGTTTCAGTCCGTGTTCACTAGTGATGATTTTGGCTTCGGGCATGGTTCTCGTCGGTGGCTTAGGGCAATTCGCGACCGATCGCGTGCCGGATGATGAGGCGCAGCGATCGAACGGAGTAGGAAAGTTCACGCTCGGCTTTGGCAGAGCGATACCATGAGTAGGAGCCATAGGAGCGATAGAGCTCGGGCGTCCAAGGGGGTCGTGAAAGTCGCAGCTTGTCGCGGCAGGTGGCCAGGATCTTGAGCATTCGCAAACGGCGCGCAGTGAGTTTCAGTTTGGGCAAGCGTCCATCTGCCGCGTCGGCGATCGAGTTGTAGAGCTGCTCCCAAGTGACGTTATGTCCGGCAAGAATGTAGCGGCTGCCTGGTGTTCCAGCGCGCTGCGCGCGCACGCAGGCTGCGGCCACATCCGATACATCCGTAATGGACACGCCGCCCGGCGGAATCCAGGGTAAGCGCCCGCGCATGATACCGGTGATTAAGGGGGAGGGCGGACGTCCATCGAGCCTCGGACCGAACATGGAGGAAGGATTGACGACGACAATCGGCATGCCTCCCCAAGCGGCAGCCAACATGCGCTGTTCGCCTTGGTGTTTGGTGTGCGCATAGTGCACACCAGCGCCGTGCAAGTTCCACACTGCAGATTCGTCGAGGACTTCGCCGTTACGCGTTGCGCCGACAGCTGCAACCGAAGAAACGTGCACGATTCGACGCACGCGCGCCTTATGGGCAGCCCTGAGCAGGATGCTGACACCATCCACATTCGTGCTGTATTGCATCGCATTTTGACGCGACCAATAGCTCAAGAGGGCGGCGCAGTGAATGATCGCATCCACGCCCTCACAAGCCTTTTCCATCACTTTTTCGTCGAGCAGATTACCCTCGATGAATTCCACGCCCAGCTTGCGAATGTGATTGCGTGCGCTTCCTGGACGTACGAGGGCGCGAACCTTGTCATTCTGGGCAAGGAGGGTGCGCACGATGTGCGCTCCGAGGAATCCCGTGGCGCCTGTTACGAGAACTAGCATGGTGCGGCAAGGATAAGCTATGGAGCCGTCAGGTGAACTCCTCGAGCACTGCGCCTCTCTCCAAAAAAAATCCAGCTCGCGTTGGAGCGTTCAGCCCGCATATCCGGCAGTCTGTCCGCGCCATGGATCGAACGACCCCTACTGAATCTTGCGATGTTGTTGTGATCGGCGCGGGTATGGGGGGGCTAATCGCTGGCGCCTTGCTGTCAAAGGCCGGAGTCGATGTCTTGGTATGCGACTCGCAGCCACGACCGGGTGGCTACTTGGCTGGCTTTAATCGCAAGAAGTACGTGTTCGACTCCGCCATCCATTGGCTGAATCAGTGCGGTCCCGGCGGCTCAGTTCATCGCCTTCTGAATTTTATCGGTGAGGATCCGCCCGCCTGCGCACCCTTAAGGAAAATTCGTCGTTACAAGGGGCAAGGTTTCGACGAACTCTTGACCGATGACCCCGACGAGCTGAAACGTACTTGGCTCAAGCGCTATCCCTCGGAGAGCGACGGGATCGAGCGCTTCTTCAAGGATGCCCATGAGATCGGGCAGGCGATGGCGGGAATTTCCCGCATGATGCGCACGCCTATCTCTATGAATTTGTTGGAGTTGGCTCGCTACGGCATTCGAATGGGACTTCAAAGTCGGCCATTCTTGTCCAAGTACAAACTGACCAGTGCTGAAGGGCTCGCCTAATACTTCAAAGGCGACGAGATCAAGCGAGTCTTCGCAACTGAGTCCGACTTCATGTCAATCATCGTTCCGATCGGGTGGGCTTACACACAGGACTTCCAGGCAGCACCGCCGGGTGGTTCTCAGGCTTTCCCAAAGTGGCTCGTGGAGGAAGTGGAGCTTGGCGGATCGCGCGTCTTGCTCGGGCGTGGTGTTCGTAGGGTCGAGGTGGAGAGCGGCAGTGTTACGGGAGTCTTGTTGTCGGCGAAACCCCGACGAGGAATCGAGGAGCACCTAGTTCGTTGTAGGTACGTCGTAGCTACGAACGATGTCTTGACTCTCTACAAAAGGATGCTTCCGCCGGGGACGCTTGCGCCAAAGCGTCTCTCGAAGATGAAGTCGATGGAGATGTACTCATCCTGCGTGACCTTGTCGATTGGGCTGAACTGCCCAGCCGAGGATCTGGGCTTCGGTCCGGAAATGGTGACCTTGACCCGCGACGATCTGCTTCTCGAAAAGCAAAACTGCGGTGAGCCTGAAATCGCATCTATCACGGTCCTGGCGCCTTCAATTCGCGATAGTAGCTTGGCTCCGGGAGGCTGTGGAACACTAACGATCTACATAGCGGCGGAAATTGAGTACGGCGATCATTGGAAGACAGGCGCCGATTTTGAGCGAGGAGCGGCTTACAAGGAATTTAAGCAAGCGTACGCGGACATCATTATCAGGCGTGTGGAAGAGCAGTTCGATATTGAGCTGTGCAGCCACATCGAGATGCTCGACATCGCCACGCCCGTGACTCACTGGCGCTACACCGGAAATCACCGGGGCAGCTTGATGGGCGGGCGGCCGACGCGCGCGAATATGCGTGGGCGTGTGGCCAACTATCGAACTCCGATCAAGCGCTTGTATCTTGGCGGGCACTGGGCCGAGTATGGGGGCGGAGTGCCTGTCGCTTCGCGAGCAGGCGCGAACGCCGCGCTGCTCGTCCTGAAGGAAGCCAAGCGCTCCGAATACCGGCGTTTGCGCGACCTTCTCGACAACCGCTAGATGTCCTCTGCCCGCGGCGGGCGGGGATCGTAGTTGAACAGTTCGTCCGCGGAGTATTCCTTTTTGGCCGCCGCGTTCATGGCGCGCACGACCTTAGCCAAGGTGTTGGGCGTCAATCGCCGCCCCTTGGCCGCCCTCGAAACCATTTTATGCGTAATCTGGTCCGGCGCTGCTGCCACCAGATCCTTGGGTTTTAGGCTGTGCTGCTCCATGAGTAGCGCGATGGGCTGGTCGCCAAGATTTCGTTCGAGATCCATGAAGGTGTGGGTGTAGTGGGGAGCGGGCACCTACGCTAATAAGAACACATGGTGAGGAGCGGGCCGGAGTCGGAGGAATTTTCCCAAAGTATCACTGAGCCAAGAGTGATCACGGGCGTTACCTCCATGGACGGCCGCTTGCTACGCTCTGAACTGCTTGAAGGGTGCCGTACCGTTGCCTTTGGCCTGGATTAGGTTCTGATGATGAATTCTTGTAGAGCTTCGATATCGCTTGCGTTTTTTCTTCTGCTGGCTCATTTCGCATTCGCGGGGCCAGCCTTCTCGCAGGGGCGGCCGATCGGCTTTGAGGAGACGTATGCCCTTGGGACGGACCGCTTAAAGGCCCTCGAGGAGCTAATTCCTGGCTCGCGCGAGTATTACTACTACAGCTGCTTGGAACGTCAAAGTGCCGGGGCCCTCGAAGAGGCGGCAGAGCTTCTGCGCTTGTGGATCGAGCGACATGGGCGTAACGAGCGCGTCATCGAAATTGAGAACCGCCAGGCTCTGATGACCTTCGAGGTGAACCCCAAGTCGACCTACGACTTCTTGATCAAGCGTCTGAATCTCCGTTTCAACCATGAGCGCCAACTGGGGGGTGAGAGCAATTCTCGCCCAAGCCGTTTAGATCCGGCGCTGCTATCGGAAGAACGATTGCGGGAGCGTGCTTTTGATTTTCATCGGAACGACGTAAACGGATTCCGCGAATCTTCTTTCGCGTTTCTAGTAAACGAGAAGTTGTCGGAACGGCGACTCTTGAGTCTCTTGCAGCGCGTGCAGCGCCCGGACTTGCCTGGGCTTGCGGCGCTCGTCGTGCGCGAGTTGGAGACAAAGCGCAGTCGCGGCTTTGGGGCCCTGGCGATTCACCAGAACCTGCTTCTCAGCCAATTGGAAGAATGCCTGCGCTTGCGTCCGGCTCTGCTGGAACAGAAAGCCTTCATCAATGTCTACCTGCAGCGCTTGGAGCCAAGCGCCGATGTGCAGTGGCAATTCGATGAACACGCGCGTGAATTCTACCTGGACCGCTTGGAGGCATTCGTTCAACGTTTGTCGCCTGCGTACAACTCATTGAAATCGCATGTCCTACACCACCGCTTGGTGCACGACCTGGCCTTGAATCGACTGAACAAGGAACGTCTCTTGCGGTACTTGAAGCTGCCGCGACAGACGAGCTATGTGAACGTTGAATATCTCCGGAGTCGGGGGAGCGGACAAGCTCTGGTGAATGACGCTGAAGCCTTCGCAACAAAACTGACACCTGTCGGCAACGACGAGAGCCTAGTGCGGTCCTATCTCGGCCACTTTTTTCTCAAAGACCAATCGTTCAGTGAGTACGCAGAGTACTTGGACGAGAACTACCTCGAGAGACTCTTTGCGGAGACGATGATCTTGGCAGGCGTCGGTGACATGGAGCGTTGGTATTCGCTCATGGACAACCCCGGCTACTACGAAAAGATGAAGGAGCGCGTCGAGATTGAGTTCTCGGCAAGCCAGCGAACCCACTACTCCGCAGGCGAGGCTATCTCTGTCGACTTGAACGTCAAAAACGTTGGGACGTTGATCGTCAAGATCTTCGAGATCAACACTTTCAACTACTACCGCGACGACAACCGTGAAGTGGACGCTTCCATCGATCTCGACGGGCTGGTGGCGAATTGGGAATCGACTCACGAGTTCGAGGAAGGACCTCTGCGCAGAGTTCAGCGTACGATTAGCTTGCCGGAGCTCGCGGACGCTGGCGTGTATGTTGTCGATCTGATCGGCAATGGGCTTTCGAGTCGTGCCGTGATTCACAAGGGGCGCTTGCAGTACGAGGATCGCCTGGGCGCAGCAGGCCATGTGCTACGCGTGTCGAACGAAGCCGGAGTCTTGCAGGTGGGTGCTTCGATTTGGTTTGCGGGACGTGAGTTCCGCGCGGAGGAGAATGGCGAACTGTTCTTGCCCTACTCCACGGAGCCGGGCACGGAGAAGATGCTGTTGCGCAGCGGCGATCAGACGAGCCTCGTTGACTTCATGCACAGGGCTGAAACGTACGAATTGCAGGCTGGAATCCACGTGGAGCGCGAGGCTTTGCTTCCAGGATCGATGGCAAAGATCCTGGTGCGCCCAAGCTTGAAGCTAAATGGAAACCCAGTGAGCCTCAGCTTGCTTGAGAACGTGAAGTTGGTTGTGACTTCCCTCGACAGCGAGCGCGTGCCTTCCATTCTTGAAGTCCCAGATCTTGATCTGGTATGGAGCGCTGAAGCGGTTCAGGAGATTCAAGTCCCCGAGGACTTGCGTGTCTTGCGCGTTGAATTGCATGCCGAGATCAAGAGTCTTAGTTCGGGCGAAAACCTGGATCTTCAAAGCAAGCTGCGGGTCTTTCGCCTGAACCAGATTGACGCAACGCTAAAAACAGATTGTCCGCTCCTCTCTCGGTCGTCGGCTGGATATGTGCTCGACGTTCTGGGCAAAAACGGAGAGCCGCGTGTCGGACGAGTCGTGGATTTAAAATTCGAGCTACGTGATTACAGCGATGCGCTGGAGGTGAGACTGGAGACGGACAAGGACGGGCGCATTCACTTGGGTGAACTCGATGGAGTGCTGTCAGTCAAAGCGAATGGATTCTCTGGGAACCCTGGCATCTGGAGTTTGAATAGCTCTGGGCGCAGTTATCCAATCCGAGTTAATGGCGCTTTTGGTGAAGTGCTGCGTATCCCCTACGAGGGGAGTGCGACAGATCCTTCTCGCTCGGAATTCTCATTGATCGAACTTCGCGGAGGAGCCTTCGCACGCGATGTGTTCGCGGCATTGTCGATCGAGAGTGGCTACCTGGAATTGCATGGGCTCGAACCTGGTGACTACGACCTTTGGCTGAAAGCTGTTGATCGCAAGGTTGACATACGAATTACCGCCGGCGAAGCCAAGGCTGGTTGGGTCGTAGGGCGCGACCGCCGACTCCAGTTGGCGGCCCAACCCATGCAAGTGGTCAAAGCGCAAATCGACGGCGATGACTTGGTCATCCAGCTCGACAAGGCGCGCACGGACGCGCGCGTAAACGTGTTCACAACGCGCTACTTACCGGCCTACAACCCCTACGGAGATCTGTGGGCGATGAACGCGCCCATGCCGGACGTGATCCAAACGGAGCATCCCCGTTCGACTTACAACTCTGGGCGCGAGATAGGTGACGAGTACCGCTACATCCTGGATCGGCGCTTCGCTGCGCGATTCCCCGGCAACATGCTCGGACGGCCTGGCTTGCTCTTGAACCCCTGGGCGCTTGAGGAAACGGAGTCTGTCATTGGTGTTGGCGGCGGGTTTGGTGGAAGATTCGGAGGTCGCAAAGATCGTCGGGCTGAGGGGAGAGTCCAGAGTGCAAGGAATCCAGTCCAATCCGCGGATCAGCCAGGAACCTATCCAAACCTTAGCTTCCTTTCGCAGCCGGCTGTGACCTTGGTGAATTTGCAGCCCGACGAGAACGGGGTGGTTCGCGTCCCGGTTAGCAGCCTCGGTGAAGGATCGCTGGTGCATGTAGTTGCACTCGATTCGGTGAGTACTGTCTACAAGGCATTGGAGCGAGCCGAAAAGCCGCTCACTCGCGTTGATCAACGTTTGGCGCAGGCGCTTCCCGTCGAGGGAAACTACACCGAGAGTCAGACGATCGAGTTCGTCGATACAGGCGCCACGATCGCTATCGAGGACGCTGGCCACTCAAAGCTCAAGGTTTACGATAGCTTGGCTTCCGTCTACCAGTTCTATCGCACATTTACCAAGAATGCTGACCTGGTAGAGTTTGCCTTTGTGGTGGGTTGGCCGGAGCTCACTCCCGAAGAGAAGCTTTCCAAGTACTCCAAGTACGCCTGCCACGAGCTGCACTTCTTCTTGTATGAAAAGGACCGTGCCTTTTTTGATTCGGTAGTGCTGCCCTACCTCGTGAACAAGGCTCACAAGACTTTCATGGACGAGTGGCTTCTGGAAAGAGACTTGGAGTCCTACCTCGAGCCTTGGAAGTTTGCGCAACTCAATACCTTGGAACAGATTCTTCTGACGCGTAGGCTCGTCGGTCGCGGGGTAGAGGGCGCGCGTCACATCAGCGAGCTCGTCGATCTCTTGCCTCCCAATCCTGGTCGCTTTGAGTTCCTGTTCAAGGTGGCCTTGCGGAGTAACTCACTTGAGGAAGCCGGAGCCGTTCAGGCTGGCCTCGAGCTTGTCCTGGAGGAGCGTGAACAGCAGGTTGCGGACGCACTCAACTCTCTCGGCTACATCTCCGGTGGGCCATCGTCTCCGGGACCTGCGGGACCTGGCGCCCCGGCGACTCCAGCGTTGCAGGACGCAATGGAGACAAGCTCGGACGACTTCTTCTTGGGTAAGGGACAGAAAGAGCAGAAGGGAAAGGCCAAGAGCGACGAGGCTCGCCGCAAAGAGGTTCGGCAGTTCTTCCGCGGACCGGACCCGACGCGGCCTTATGTGGAGAACAATTACTGGCACTTGCGTGTGGACCAGATGAATGCCGAGTTGGTGGGCCCAAACAATTTCTGGCTCGACTACGCCAATAGGCCTAACGCGGCAGCGTTCTTTTCTCCCCACTTCGTCGAATCTGTAGGCAGTTTTGCGGAGATGATGTTGGCCTTGTCAGTGCTCGACTTGCCGTTCAAAGCTGGCGAACACGCTGTTGACGTCGATGGTTGGAAACTGACTATGGAGTCGGCTAGCCCGCTACTCCTCGTTCGCGAGGATCTCACGATGGGCGAGATCGACGAAAGTAAGCAGCCCGTGCTGGTCAGTCAAAACCTATTCCGGGCCGATGATCGCTATCGCTACGAAGGCAATCAGCGTTTCGATAGGTTCGTGACTGCGGAGTTTCTGCCGGAAGTGGCCTACGGGGCACAGGTCGTCGTTACGAACCCGACTTCTTCGTCGCGCCAACTGAAGCTCCTGATACAGATTCCCCAGGGTGCCATAGCCCTGTCGAATGGCGCTCGAACGAGTGGACGGAGCCTGAGCCTCGATTCATTCGGCACGCAAGTCGTCGAGTACTACTTCTACTTCCCCAAGACGGGCGGCTTCTCTCACTACCCCGCGCAACTCTCGGAGTCTGCAAGTTTGATTGCCAGCGCAAGCGCTATGGCGATCAATGTGGTTCCTGAGCTCAGCGAATTGGATACGACTTCTTGGGAGTACGTTTCGCAAGCGGGGAGTTCCGAAGATGTGTTCACCTTTCTACAAAGCGCGAATCTTCAGCGCACAGACCTCTCGCGCATTGCTTGGCGCATGGGGGAGCTTGAATTCTTCACGGCAACCCTAGGGCTCTTGCGACTTCGCCATCGCTTCGATCAGACACTATGGTCCTATGGCTTGCGTCACGGAGACTTACCGGCCTCGCGAGAGTTCCTCAGCGCCGACCTGAGCTTCATTGGACAGTGCGGGCTCTACCTGGACACGCCCTTGCTGGCGGTCAACCCTGTAGAACGCCATTTCTATCAACAGGTCGAATTCAAACCACTAGTGAATCCGCGTGCGCACAGTTTTGGTCGCCAGCGTGAAATATTGGATCTCGGCGTTTCGCAGCAATACGACTCTTTGCTGCGGATGTTGGCCTACAAGCCTCGCCTTGAAGATGGCGACTGGTTGATGGTTACCTATTATCTACTCCTTCAAGATCGTACCGCAGAGGCCCTTGCCAGCTTCGCTCGGGTGCGGCCCGAGAGGCTCGAATCTAAACTGCAGTACGACTATATGCGTGCTTACTTGGACTTCTTCACGCCAGGACTAGCCGATGCGCGATCTATCGCAGAAGGCTATCGCGATCACCCGGTCCAGCATTGGGCCGAGCTGTTCCAAAACGTCTTGGGCCAACTGGATGAAGCCGAGGGTAAGCCTGGTGCTACGAGTGATCCGGATGACCACGTTCAGGGCCAAGGTACTCTGGCTGAAAGTGAGCCGGCTCTCGAGGTGAGTGTAGAAAGAGAAGGTGTGACACTCACCTATCAAAACCTCGATGAGTGTGTGGTGAACTACTACGCGATGGACATCGAGTTCTTATTCTCCACGAACCCCTTCGGTCAGCAGGACTCTGGATCTTTTGCATACATCCGTCCCAACCGTACGGTGCGTTTGGCGCTTGCGGCGGGTACTGAAAGCCAGAGCTTCGACTTGCCGGAAGAATTCCGAAGCGCAAATGTGCTAGTCGAAGTGCGCGCTGCTGGAATAACCCAGCGCGAGGTGCACTACGCGAATTCACTCACCGTGCGTACCTACGATACCTACGGGCAACTCAAGGCCACCGAATCGAAGTCCAGCAAGCCCCTGTCTACCGTTTACATCAAGGTCTTTGCGCGCGATGAGAATGGGGCCGTACGCTTTCATAAAGATGGCTATACGGACCTCCGTGGACGCTTCGATTATGCGTCGCTATCAGGCGCCAGTGACCTGCCCGCAACTGACTACTCCATCCTTGTCTTGAGCGACGAGCATGGTGCTGTGATTCGGGAAGTGATGGCTCCCAAGCGCTAGAGGCTGAGAACTCGCGCTGCTTTTCTGATTCCGAAGGGTAGCGCGAGCCCCTGGTTGAGAGGAGCCGCGGCACGCAGGGCAGTTTGAGAAGGTCCACATCACCAGCCCCAAGAGCCCTTCTTTCATTCGCCCTACTTGCGACCGTACGCCGCTTTGTTGGGAGGTATGGTCTCGGACGTGGTGTGGCGTTGTGCGTTCTTGAAAGTGCCGACAATCAGCGCGTCGCGGAATGTCTCCTTTTGCACGCCGCTCGTTAGCTTCACTGTTCCTGCTCGAGTCAACTCGCTAGGCTACCCAGTCGTTGGTGAATCTAATGAACAAGAAGGAGTGAGTGATATGGCTGGTGGTGGCGGAAATCCGGCAAAGGCAATTATGTATGCGTTCGGCGCAAACCTCGCAATAGCGATCCTGAAGATGATCGCGTTCTTTGTGACGGGGTCGAGCTCAATGCTTGCAGAGGCGATCCACTCTGGCGCGGACACGGGCAACCAATTGTTGCTCCTCCTGGGGATGAAGCGGGCGAAGAAGGAACCCGATCGTGAGCACCCCCTGGGCTACGGCAAGGCGTCCTTCTTCTGGGCCTTCATCGTGGCGATCATGCTCTTCACTTTTGGTGGAGCCTTCTCAATCAGAGAAGGGATACACAAGCTCCATAATACGGGGCCTGTGGACCACGTCTGGGTCGCGCTGCTTGTTCTTGGCGCGGGAATCCTATTGGAGGGCGCAAGCCTGCTTGGCTGCGTGCGGGTGATCAATCACTTGCGCGGCGACCAAGGCCTTTGGGCTTGGTTGAAAGGCTCGCGCAATGCAGAGCTGGTCGTTGTATTTGGTGAGGATCTCGGTGCCTTGGTCGGCTTGATCCTCGCGATGATCTTTCTTTCGATCGCCGCGATTACAGGTGATGGTGTCTACGATGCCTACGGTTCAATCGCGATTGGTCTCTGTCTTCTCGTAATCAGTGCCTTTATCGCCGTCCGGATTCATTCGCTCTTGATTGGGAGTAGCGCTGCACCTGATGTCGTGGAAGCCATTGAGGCCTTCATCGAAGAGGAAGAGACGATCGATGCGGTGTTGAACGTGATCACCTTGCAGCTTGGGCCCCAGGTCTTGCTTGCTGCCAAGGTTCGCTTGCGCGGCGACCTTTCCGTGAACGATGCTTGCCGTGCGATCAATGGCCTTGAGCGCAAGGTGAAGGCCCGCTTCCCCGAGATACGCTGGAGTTTCATCGAGCCAGATATTACTGATGCGTGAGGCTCAGATACTTTTGACAGGCTTCGGCTCGTTTCTTGACGTTGAGGCAAACCCCAGCGCCGAAGTCGCGCAGGCGTTGAATGGTGAGGTGCTCAATGGAACGCGCGTCCGCTCCGTGGTCTTGCCGGTTGCTTTCTTGCGGTTGAGGGCAGCCTACACGGAAGCGCTCTTGAGCCATGCTTCGGGGGAATTCACCGCACTGCTCTCGATGGGGGTCCATCGAGGCTCGCAGTTTCGCCTAGAGCGCCGCGCGCGCCCGCACTTGTCTTCCGAGAAGCCCGATGTGGACGGCGTCTACGCAGCGCAACTGGAGCCATTAGGAGCAGAGGAACTCTCCACGGGTTTGGATCTCGAAAAGCTCAGTGATGCTCTGCGGTCGAGCGGGGCCAGCGAAGTGAGCGTTTCGGATGACGCCGGCGGCTACGTTTGCGAACGCTGTTGCTACGAGGTTCTTAGTCAGTCGCGAAGGCTTCAAATTCCTGGACTCTTCTTGCACGTCCCACCCTCGAACCTTGTCGCCGTTCCGGATCAGCTAGCCCCGGTGCGTGCGCTAATCGAAGAGATCGTCCGCCAAGCGAATCTCGCTCAATAGAGTTCGACGATCGGGTCAACTAGAATCGTTGTTCCGTCTTTGACGTAGATCCCGGCGTAGCGTCCGTCGGGCATGTCACTTGGAATCTTTGCATGGAGTGGTTCACAGTCCTCCACGTGAATCTCGATTGCTCCCTGGTCGCTGACATGTACGACCACATGCAGATCCTCATCGTCCGCGGGTTTGGGGTCGAGGTAGAAGGTTTCGATCTTCTTGGTGGTGACGCCACCGCCATCCCCGAGCTTCAAGCGCCAGAGTCCCGCCTTGCCGGACTTCAATAGTCCGAACGCCAACCAGTCGCCTTCCTTCACTCCCGCGATCACAAGGCCATGACATGTACTGCGATAGAGCTCTCCGTTGCGTCGAAAGGTCGCGCGAACTTGGTATTCGTCGCTGAGTTCCGTGTCGGTGTTCAAAAATGCACTGGGCCGTACGGAACTGAGCTCGACGCTATCCTGCTTGAAAACGAAACGGTCCGGGGCTGAGAGATAGATTGAAGACCAGTTCTTTTTGGCGGCGAGCAGGGAGTGCGCCTCCCCGAACAGCATTCCGCGACTGCGAATCAGCGGGCGCAGACGTTGAGCTTCGGCTAGCAAGACTTCAGTATCATCCAGTGCGTTCCCGAATTTTGAAGCGAAGGTGTACGCGCGCAGTTGCATTGCATCGCCTTCCTTGAGGTAGGACTCGAGCAGTTTGCGAGCGGAGCGGATGAGCGAATTACGAGCGCTCTCGGAGCGCCGCAGCGCAAAGTTCTTGCGGTCGAGTTTCTGCATGCGCTTTTCGAGCGCGGCGTATTCCTCTTCGGAAGGTGTCCAGTATTCCTCGTCAGCCAGTTCGAGCAACTTCTCAACCAATGGCGCTGCTGCAGAGTCGCGCTCTTGGCGCTCGAGGATGTCTGCTTGCATGCCGATCAGTTCGACGTCGTACTTCTCTTCTCCGTCTATCTTGGAGCGAATGTATTCGATGTGCCCCAGGCTACGCGTGAGCAGGTCGATTTCACTGACCTTGGCTTTCTTGTCGTCCGCTGCCAATTGTGCTGCGGCCGTATAGCGCGCGACGAGTGCTCTGCGTTTCGCTCGCCGCTCCGGCTTGGGCGCTTGGTGCAAGGGTGCGATGCTCTCTTTGATCCACTTGATCCAGTCGCGCTCGAAGTCTTCAAAGGTTTCATGGCCCAGGGGCGAGTCTTCTCCGATGAAGATCTCATTGAATAGCTTCATCGTATTCCCGCCGCGCGAGGTGATCTGTTCGCGGTAGCGCGCGTACAACGGCCGGTAGACAAACTCCAGCGTCTCTTCGTCTTCATACTGCTGCATGAAGTAGACGATGCCCCAACCCCAAGGGTAGTAAGAGCCGTCGTAAGATCCCGGGCTGTTGTAGCTGATGACCTTCTTCAAGCTCGGATCTTTCGACTCGCTAGCGAGCATCGCAACTAGGCTGCGCAGTCTTTTGGTCGCAGCATCTGGCCACAAGACGCGGTGGTCGGCCATCGCAACCGCTCCTTCAAAGAAACTTGCCGTTCCTTCGTTGAGCCAAGCCGGCGCTGTTCCGCCCTTGCGCGTCAGTAGTGACATGAATTGGTGGCTGGCCTCATGGAAGAGAGTCTCCAGCATCCATTCGAGTGCGCCGGTCGTCGAGCGCGTGTCGTAACACGTGACCTGATTCTCACCCGGCGACCACCAGCCTTCCGGCGCCGAGCTTCCCTGCCAATTCGCAAGCATCGCTTCGCGGGTGGGGTGCACGCGGATCGTGGCCTTGGAGCTCTTTGCAGCCTTGGCGTCGCCGTCGAAGTAGAGCAGGACGTAGTAACCGTGAATGTCATCCATTGTCTCGGCGACAAGTTGGACGAGGTCCGGCTCTAGGTTGGCCTTCAGGATGTAGTGCTTGCTCTCGAACTCTATCAGTGGCCAAAGGTCTCCTTCTTCGCGCTCATCGCCCGCCTTGTCGAGATCGACTTCTGCGGAGGCTGTGCGTACTTCTTCGAGTAGCTCGGCGACGTCCGATTCAAGTTTGCCTGTCGCGATGCGTTGCATTCGTTCGAGAATTACGAGTGCTCGCTCTCCGTGACCGAGGTCGAACAACTTCTCGGCCGCTTCGTACATCTTTTTGGTGATGTCACGCTGCAGGCTCGCGCGCTTCTTGTGAACGGAATCAACCTTTTGCAGCGAGCGGGTCGTATTACTCGCGGACCGCTTATCGCCACTGCGTTCATACAGCTCAAGTGCCGTGGCTAAATGGTGCGCCGCGAGATCGTTCTCTTCGAGCCCAGAAAGCGCGAGTCCAAGTAGCTCGTGGGCGCGCGCATCACCCGCCGTGCGCGACACGTGGCGCTCGAGAAGTTTGCGCGCCTCCTCCCAATTCTTTTTCGCTACCAGGTCCTGTGCCTGCTGGTGGGGTCCGTCTGCGATTGGCGCTGGAATTATGCAGAGTGGCAGCGTCAGTCCAATAGAGAGGAGTAGCGATCGAATCATGTTGCTTAGTCTACTCAGGCTTCCAGAATGCAACAAAGCCCCTCCCGAAGGTGAGGCTTTGTTACTAGATGGTTACGGGCAGGTTTAGCTGCTCGCAGCCCTCGAATTACTCTTCGATCGAAACGCTAGCTGTGATCGAACCGGAAAGCTCAAAGGAGGACTCGATGCTCATTTCTTGCCCTTGGGCCGCGAGGGCCATGGCGCTATCAGCGACGAGCGAAATCTCAGCTTCCAACTCAAAGGATTGCATGCAGCCACTTGCAACGTCCCAGAGCAATGTGGCTTCGCCTTCGATTTCGACTTGGATGTCCATGCTCTCAAGCTCCATGCTCTCGACCATCGGGGGAAGCTCGGCGTCTTCCATGTCCGCAGCCATCTTTTCGGTCAGGTCTGCTGCGTTCGTGATTTCGATTTGGAGTGTGATCACGGCGACATTGACACCGTCTTCCATCTCACGCATGCCGGTGAATGTCGCAGTGACCTCGCCTTCGGTGTCCTCGGTGAACCAATCGCTGGTATCTCCCATGTCGGAGTTCATACCCAACTCGTCCTCATTGCCTTCTTCGCTAGCGACCAATTTGAGGTCGCCGCCGGGGCTAAAAATGCTGGCAAGGGCAAAGGGCTCGATCTTCCATGTGTCGCCTTCCGCGACTTCGTCTTCGGGAAGCAAGGCGCGCAAGTCCATGTCCTCGGTGAGACCGGTGAGGAGCCCCTCGTCGGCCTCGCCGTCGGGGAAGGATGCGACGAATTCATCGCCTTCGGCATTCCACTTGAATTGAACGGTGTTGCCCGTGAGTTCGGTTTCCGATTCGCTGGAGGAATCCGACGATTGGACCTGTCCCATGACATCCATCTCCATCTCGGTAGCCTTCGAGCTGGTAGCTTCGTCGTAACTGCGCAGCAGCTTTGTGGGGGCTCCGTCACTTACGCCGACGTACTCATCGGTGACCGTGACGTTTTGTTTCGCAGTGATCAGCATTTCGATTTCTGGTTGAACCGGGCTGGCCTGCCCGTTCATCATCATCGACATCTCGTCCAAGCTCATCTCGTACGAGTTTGTGAACACCTTCGTTTGAGTTGTTCCCTCTGCGATATGGAAGCTGATGCTGCGACCGCGCGGTTGGAAGGCGAAGAGTGCAGGGACGGTGAGAAGAGCTAAGAGAGAGAGTGTCTTAAGTTTCATTTCGCTTGAGTCTTGGCGCAGAGGCCAGCGGAAGGAAGGTGCGTGAAGGTGGTTGCTTTGGCTCGGAAGGTTAGTTCGAGTGCCGCAGAGTTTGGGGATGAAAGACGGCTACGGCTACGCCACAGCGTCATTTTTGCGCAAACCGGCATTCCAGTGACTCTCGGCAGGTTGCCAGCTATTGGTTCCTGGTGGCGTAGCGGCACGTCCAAGCACGATTTCCCACGGGCTAGCGTGCCGTTACGCCCCATTCTTAATGGAAAGCGGGGCGCCAGCCCCTGGGAGGGTGGCGCCCCGTGCCTTTTTACCTGGAGGGGTCGGGGGGGATCGAGCCCCCGCAGATCATCGGCTCAGTCACAGAACTCGACTTCGATGGCGTTGGAAAGGCCTGCCGTAGTGCCGTCAAAGGCGCCTAGGTCGCGGAACCATGCTTGATAGAAGCGCTTGGTTCCTGACGAGCCAGGATCGATTGGATGGGGAATCGTTGCTGATCCACCCGAATCCGTCATGAAGGAAATATCCCGGCGAATCGGCAAGGAAACCAGGCGCAGGGCGCCGAGTAGGGCAACGCTATCCGGCCCAGGTCCTGAAAAGGTCACACCTGCCACATTAGGGACTGCGAAATCGAGCTTCAGCGCGAAGTTATTTGCAGACTGACTCGGCATGTTGACCGCCGTCAGAGTGGGGAAGGTTCCGGCTGAACTCAACTTGCCAAGGCCATAAGTGGTTGGTGTGTTACAGGCCGGACCGAGAGCTTCCAGATAGAGAATCTCGATGTCGTCTACAGTCCAACCGCCGAAGGTCAACCCAGCGTCAGATTGAAGTGAGAACTCGATCACAACAGTTGGGTTGCCGTCTGCAACTGCAGAGATGTCGATGTCGTGCGTGACCCAACTTTGGTCGATCAGGTTTCCGCTGAGAGCGTTGGCCCAGACTTCGACCCCGTTGATGCGGATGCGAGCCTGATCATAGATCCCTTCTTCAACGGTCAACCAGCGCTTGTACCGCAGAGTTGCACCGACGATTCCCGTGCAATCGATCGGGCTTGACAGCAAGTAGCTGTAGATGTCGTCCTGGTAAGCACCATTGAAGTTGCCAATCGAAAGATCATTACCAAAGCAGTTGGCGCCACTGGCTGCGCTTCCGGGATCTCCAGCCAGACCGCCCGGAGTGCCGAACTGCCAGTCATCCTGGGTGTTGGGCGTCGTGCCGAAGCTGGCGTGGGTCCATCCGCCCTCGCCTGCCTCGAAGTCTTCAAAGTAGACGCTCACTTCGTTTCCAACGACGAACTTGAAGGTGTCGACAGGTGAACTCCCCGGTGCGTCTTCGGGAACGGTGCGTGTGTTGCCCGCCGAGTCCGTTGCGATCACGTAGTAGCGTACGACCACAGGCGAAGCCAGTCCGGGGATGCCACCACTCCAAGTGTTGCCGGTTGTCATGCTCATCGGAGCTGCCACGTAAGCACCACCGTCCGCGCTGTACATGATGTCAACGCTGGTGATGTTCAGGCCCAAGTAGGAGGACACATCAGCATTGACCACGTAGGGGCCAGCCTCCGAGCTCTGAGTCCCAAGCTCGTTGACGTTTTGGATTCTTATGGGCGGCAAGTCGTAACCCGGGAAGCCCTGGGCGCGGAAGCCCGCGTCGATTTCCAAGTAGTGCGGAGTACCGTCTTCGTAATTGCCGTTGTCGTCGTCCAGCGTCAACCACTGAGTTTCGATCACCGAGTGGATCTGCGTCTGGTTGAACGAGTTCATCCAACCCAAGAACAGTGCGTCAGACATGATATCTGCCTGCGCTGTGCCGTAGGCCGTTTCGAGGCTCAGGTAGATCTTCCAGGCCGCGCCCATCCAGACTTGACCTTCCGTATGAACACCTCCGCCGTGGCAGCCCGTTTGACCGTCGCCGCAATACATGAGGGTGTTCACGCCATTGCGCAAGGGGCCTGCTCCTTGGCCTTGGAAGTCCATGCCGAGGAATTGCGTGTTGTACATGTACAACGCGAAAATGTCCGCGTTGCCTTCGCCCATGCCGTCGGATCCATTGCCGGTTCCGTAGAGCACGTTGTACCAGTGCCCCATCTCGTGTGCGACCACTGTCGAGTACGCCGTCGAGTTGCAGCCACCGCCTGACTGGAACATGTTGACTGACGAGCCGTCGAAGTAAGCGTTGCAGGTTGAGGGCAGGTTGGCGTTGGCCAAGGCCCGGAAGTCACCAGTGGTATCCGAGGGATTGACAGAAACGATCCAGTCGCGTTCAGCACTGACTACCTGGAAACAGTTCGATTGATTGGTGTCGAGGTTCG
The DNA here is from genome assembly GCA_047639675.1 of Planctomycetota bacterium. GTDB lineage: Bacteria > Planctomycetota > UBA1135 > UBA1135 > JABACD01. The sequence continues at coordinate 29,463 of JBLIOI010000017.1, forward strand.
CCGCTCCAGGGTTCAGCACGGTGATGTTGCCGGTACCAGTCAGTTGTTCGACCTGCGTGTAGTCGCCCGCAACGATGCTGGGATCGTTGTTGACGTCGACCCAGTCTCCGAAGTAATCGAAGGTGACATTGATCGGCCCCGTGACTCCAGGGAAGTTGTAGTTGCCATTCTGGTCTGTGTAGACCGTGCCTGCGCCGCCGCTGCCATTCACACGGGCGTGATTCATGGGGTGCAGTGTCGGCGGGTTCGAGGCTTGGTTGGGGAGAATGCCCGGAGATGAGTAGGTACTCACCGTTCCGCCAACATCGACGTTGTGAACCGTTGTTTGGTTGAAGACCACGCCACCTGCGGTGGCGTCAATCCAGTAGCTGTAGCCCTCGGGCTGAACGCCTTCGCTACGCCACTCGACTTCGACCTGCCAGACCAATTTGGCTGCGCGGCGGCCGTCGGTCGTCACCTGGCCGATGGCTTTGGTCGGACCGCTGGCGATGTTGCCGACGAGACCGGTCTCGCTTTCGAAAGCGGCCAGCGCTTGACGAATAGCAGAGCTCTCGGTGACAGCTGCGCTGGTGGACATGTTGGTGACTCCAGGCATCGCTGAAGACTGCACAGATAGCAAACGTCCGTCTGTGGTGAACAGCGTGTTCACCTTGCCACCGAGAACCGGAACGCCGTCGACCGCTTGCGTGAAGCGCACGGTGAACTTGTCGGAGGAACCCATGAGTTCCAAAGGCAAGTGCAAGACCCGCTCAGTAACCAGCGTTTCACTGGCGATACCGTGCATATTCTCGGTGTCCTCAATCGCGAGACGCCCGAGGACGAAGAAGTCCTCGTCATCTGAGGGCTCGAAGGCCGCTGCAGCGTTACCTCCGAACAAGAAGTTGAGGTAGCCGGTTTGCTTGTCCGCGTAGTTGCGCCAGGTGGAACCATTGTCTTGGTTCCAAGCAGCAAAGCGTTGCGTGACTTCGAAGGTGATCGACTGTGATTCCGAGTCTGCTTGCGCAAAAAGAGTCGGTGACAGGATGGCGAGGGCTAGACCGAGTCCGTAGACGGAGTGGAGCTTCATCGTTGAGTTTGCAGTCTGGAGATTTGGGGCGGCGGATTGAGTCCATGATGTGTGGACGCAACTCCGGTGGCGGAAACCGATGCTTCCGTCTAATCGTGCAGGCTCGCAAAGTAACCGCTTGCGGAGGCCTGCGGGACGAACTAGAACGCAGGAATAGCGATTTACTCGAATTGCTTTCCGCAGACTGTGCGGGAGTGCGCAAAGTAACGCTGCTACCGCCGAATCAGCCCCCCTGCAAAACCCCGGAGAGCGAAAATGAACGTCCGAATCGAATACTGAGGAATGTGAAACTACCTCCCCCAAGCGACCGGTCTGGCCGCTGAACTGACTGAAATCGTCCCTGGAATCGTGCTCGAGCTCGTCAAGAGCGCTGGAGGCGTCTTTGAGGTCACCGTTGACGGCAACCTCATCTTCTCGAAGCAGAGCCTGGAGCGATTCCCCGCCTACCAGGAAATCCCCATGCTAATCGGCCTCTAGTCGGCGCTGTTAGGCGGATCCCAGCCCTGCAGAAACACGCTGCTAAATAAACAAAGAACGCCCGGCTCCCGCAGGAGCCGTGCGTTCTTCACTTTGATTTGGGAACGAGTTAGAGCAGGAAAAAGGCGAACAGAATCGCTGTTACCGCGATGACGACTACGGTTGTGATTCTGGGGACCCGATCGCTCTCAAGATGGGGGTGTGAAGCCATGGCGCAGATTCAGATAGAGGACCGCGGGGGGGGAGGACCATTCAATAAGGGATACCACGGATTCTGAAAAAGGGGGAGTCCTGAGTGAAAACTCCCCGCGTGAAGGTATTTTCGTGCTGAGGAGCGGCCCATTATGTGAGAGGCTCGCGATGGAATCGATCTCCAAGAGCCTATCCTTCACGCCATGAAGAAAGTGCTTCGCGCAGTAGGAAACCACGTCTCGGACCAGACCAAAATAGTTGCCACCATTGGACCAGCTTCGGAGGACCGAATTGGAGAGCTACTCGACGCCGGGATGAACGTGGCGCGTCTCAACTTCAGCCATGGTGGCCTTCAGGAGCACCGTCGGCGAGTCGAGACGATCCGCCGTGAGGCCCGCTCGCGCAGGATGTCCGTTGGGATTCTGGCGGACCTTCAAGGGCCAAAAATGCGTTTGGGGCGCTTTGAGACGGGTTTTCTCCAGCTCGAGGATGGGGAGGAGATCCGCATTCGCGAGGGCGGCGGTATTTCCGCTCCTGGTGAGGTGAACTTCAACTTTGGCGGCTTCTTAGGCCGCGTCGAGGTCGGGCACCGCCTGCTCTTGGCTGATGGCCAGGTCGAGCTCGATACGATCGCCGTCGATTCGGACAGCTTGGTGGGCCGCGTGACCCGCAAGGGCCAGGTCGCGAACCGCAAGGGTGTTCACTTGCCCGACTCTAACATCGAGTACAACCTTCCGACGGATGAGGACCTGGAGCACATCGAGATCTGCAAAGAGCTCGGAGTGGACTTCCTGGGCATTTCTTTTGTCGGCCACGCGGAAGAACTGCGCGAGATTCGCGCCCTCGCACCCAATATCCAGCTGATCTCGAAGATCGAACGGCGAGTTGCGATCGAAAACCTCCCCGAGCTCCTGGGAGCTTCCGACGGGATCATGGTGGCGCGTGGAGACTTGGGCGTCGAATTACGCTTGGAAGAGGTGCCTATTGAGCAGAAGAATATGCTCGCCGCTGCCTTGCGTGTTGGCCTGTTCACGATCACAGCTACAGAAATGCTGGAATCGATGATCGAATCCTCACGCCCAACGCGAGCCGAAGTAGCGGACGTGGCCAACGCCATCTTAGATGGCAGCGATGCGGTCATGCTCTCGGCGGAAACCGCCGTAGGGGAGTATCCGGTGGAGGCAGTGTCGACCATGCGGAAGATTGCCCGCGCCGTCGAAGGCAGCGCCCGCTTCCGCGAAATGCGGCGCCCATCCTGGGGCAGCGCTGAGGCGGAAAGCGCTAACGCTGTCGCCATGGCGGCGGTGCAGGTTTCGAAGGTCTTGGGGAATGCACCCATCGTGTGCTTTACGGAAACGGGTCGCACGATTCGTTTGTTGACCCGCTATCGCCCGCAGGCCGAGATCATTGCGCTCTCACCGCACGAAACAGTTGTGCAGCAGATGGCAATTTTATCTGGTGCGCGCCCAATCCTTTTTCAGCGCGAACTAAGCTTGGAAGACATGCTCTACATGGCCTCCGAGATGCTCGTTGTGCGTGACATCGCGAATTATGGGGACATGGTGATCTTCGTTGCGGGTGTTCCGCCCGGAGTTGCGCACAGTACGAACGTGATGAAAGTACACCGGATCGGCGAGGAAGTTCGCCTGCATTGAGGGGCTTTCGCGAACACCTATCGGAATGCGACTTAGATCAGATCCTTTATATTTCAGAAGATTCGCTGTGGAAAAAGGGTCTCTGGGAGAGTCAGATTAGATCCTTGCCCCAGTCGGGGTAAGCCGCCTTTCTTCGGAGTCGGCATGCAATCCGGCTCTCTCAATCAGGAGAGGGCTCGCCTCTGAGGCGTAGCTGAGCTAAATTCTCTCCCCTCTATGTTCAACCTTTCGCGTTTTGATCTTGGCCGTATTCGGGCCCTCCGCCGATTTCGGGCGATGGATCAACGCATATCGGAAGAAGTCGAGCTGGCGTCCAGGGTTGTTTGCATTGCCAGCGGTAAAGGTGGGGCAGGCAAGAGCGTTCTGGCCACGAACTTGGCCGTTACGAGGGCGCGCGCCGGCGAGAAAGTCTGCTTGATCGATTTTGACGCGGGCTTGGCCAATGCGCACCTAATGCTCGGACTCTCTCCGAACTACGACATTGGCGACGTGATCGCAGGCAAAGCGACTATCGACGAGGCTCTGATCGAGGGTCCCGAAGGGGTCATGTTGCTCTCCGGCGGAGTCGGCCGTACCGCTTTGGCAAATCCAACGCGCCGGGAATTAGATCGCCTCTATCGCCGATTGCGCCCGATGGAGCAGGTTTTTGACCTGATTGTGATCGATCACGGCGCCGGGCTCGGCTACTCGACAGTGACCCATTTGGCCGCCACGAGTACCTTGATCCTTGTGACCAACCCTGAGGTGACAGCCCTCTCGGACGCCTATGCCCTGTACAAGCAGGCCCACGGGGTGAACCCAAAGATCCACGTCGGATTGGTCGTGAATCGTGCCCGAGACGAGGAAGCAGCCTTGCAGGCACAGGAGCGGTTCGAGTCCGTTTCTCAGCGTTTCATGGGCTGTTCGCCGGAATTCATTGGGTGGGTGCCCCAGGACGACGCGGTCTATTGGTCCGTCCAACGGCGGCGTCCCGTTTGCCTAGGATCCCCCAAATCGGGTGCTGCGATAGCCCTTAACGAGATCGCTCAATGGGGGCCGATCGACTTGGCGCGCACCACGAAACCGTTCTACGAACGGGCACGCCGGGCACTGCGCTAACGCCGAATTGCTTCACCAGCCCTGGGAACCACACGGATTCTACTTCCGTAGCCCTTGAATCGGGCCCCCCGATGCGATCCAGTGAGGGCGCTGATCGTAACCCGAGCCTGGAGGGCCGGATGCATACTCTTGCGCTCGTCAACCAAAAAGGTGGATGTGGAAAGACAACCGCCGCCGTGAACTTCGCCGCCGCGTTGGCTGCGAAGGGGCGCCGTGTCTTGCTTGTCGATATGGATCCTCAAGCCCACGCAACGATGGCGCTCGGCTGGGCTGTGGGGGACGAGCCCGTTCTGCTCGAAGTCTTGCAGCGCGAAAGCGGCGTCGATGAAGCCGTTGTTTCCGCCCCCGGCGGCTTCTGGCTCTTGCCCGCGACGGGCGATCTGGCCGAGTTTGAAGAGTCGTCCGCGCGCATGTTGAACGCCGAGTCGGTTTTGGCCGACGTTCTGGCCAATTGCCAGATGGAGTTCGATGAGGTGATTCTCGACTGCCCGCCGCGCGTCGATGGTGTGCTCTGCTTAAATGCGATCCGGGCCTGCGACACGGCGCTATTAGTCGTCGAGACCGGCGCCTTTGCTTTGCAGGGTGCTGTCAAGGCATTGGAGATCCTCGACGACATGCAGCTCGAACAGGATGTGCAGTTTGAGATTCGCATTCTCGCTACGCTCTTCGATCGCCGCACTAATTTCGCGCGTGAACTTCTAACCGCGATGCACATGCGCTTTGGCGAATCGATGCTGGATAGCGTCATTCGCACCAGCGTTCGTCTACGTGAAGCCGCGGCGATGGGAGTCCCCGTTCAGCAACTCGACCCGAGTTGTCGAGCGACCGAAGACTTCGACGCATTGGCGGAAGAATGGCTTGTTTCGCGGGATTCCGAGCTCTTGGAGGCAGCCCCCGAGCTGCTCATCGAGCTAGAGGATTCCGAACCTAAACGTGGTCTCCAACTTGGAGGCCCTCGAAAATGAGGAGGAATGTCATCGACCGGATGGCCCTTTTGTGCACGCTTCACGCGGATGGTCCCAAGACATTGAGACTCCTGCGCGAAGCCGGCTGCACCACTATTGAGAGGATCGTAACCTTGCCCTCTGAGAAGGTTGGGACGGTTCTGAACCTGGCGCCCGCTGCTGCCCGACGTTTTACACGTGAGGCTCAGCGCTTGCTAGATCGACTAGACCCCGATCTGGAGCAGGAGGAGGTGACTTTTCCTCCAGCCTCAGAACCACACGCGATCAAACCGTCGCTGTCGCGAGCGCGTGTGCAGTTGGCAGAGCCGGAGCCCGCGTTGCGAACTCTGGGCGTCAACAGGCGTCTCGATGTGCGCGATCAAGAGCTGCTTGGAAAGGTCGTCCAAAGGTGGCGCGACGAAGAGCCTGCTCTTGCGCCGGCTCTTCCGCCGGCGACCGAAGAGCGCGAAGACTTGCAGGTCCTGGAGATCTTGGGCAACGAGGTGCGCCAAGTGGTCCCGGAGCCGCCGGTTCAGACAGAGCTCCTCAAGCCATTGGACTTGGCCAGTCTCGACGCGACAGCCTGCGAAGCCTTGAGGGTCGCGGGCATCCTCTCGCTTGAGGACCTGGCGACCTTCCCAATCGACGAACTGGTCCTGCGCTCCGGGCTGACCTTCACACGCGCGCGCACCTTGCAGTACCTCGCGGGCCGCGAACTTGCCAAGCGCTCGAAGCCAATGTTCAAGCCTGAGCCCACCCGCGAGATCAAGCCCATGCCCAAACCTGTGCGTGAGCCCATGCCCAAACTCGTTCGCAAGCCCGTGAGCGAGCCCGCAATCCCGCGAGCCGAACGCATCAGCCCCAGCGACAGGCCTCCGGTTGTGACCTTGGGAGCCCAGGGAGTTGAGCACGAAGATCGCGATGGGGGTGTGGCTGGGCCGTTCGCCTAGACAATTGCTCTGGGGACCAACGGATGGCGGTGGGAGCCTATGATGAGCGAGTCATGAGCCGGTTTTTTCGCCACCCAGTCGTCGCCGTCCTCTTCGGGATCCTGCTACCCATTGGGGTCTTCTGGTGGGTCTTCTGGCGCAACTTTGATCTTGGGCAGGCCTACTTGCTTAGCCCTTGGGAAAACGCCTTCGTGTTCTCCCAGCTCCTATTCATCGGCTTGTCGGCCCTCAGCTTGGGGAGTTGGCTGATCTTCAAGCGCCGAGCGCCTTGGCATTATGGAGCTTTATTCGCCTGCACCGGCAGCGCGATACTCCTTGGCATCTTCAGCATGCCGATCGTGGCGCTCATCTCTTTCAATCGAGATCCCTCCTTCTTCTTGGCTCTCGTCGCACCGTGGCTTGTCGCAGCTACCTATGGCGCCAGCGCTCAAGAGGCCCGAGTTTTGGCGAAGACCGGCCGGGCGTGGCAAACCTCATTCACCCTGGGAGCGCTCCCCGTTGCCGCCTGTGCGTTGGTTGTGATCTTGCCGATCGCATTATTGTGGGGCGGATTCATGGTTTCACTCGTCCGGCTCTAAATCCCCGGCTGAATTCGATTCAACTGGGATTTCGACCCTCGGCCTGATCTGCTCTCGTAACAGGGGTTAAGCACAGGGTTCCGTAGCCGAGCGATCCGTCGGGACTAGTCCTAGTCGTGCCTCCCGGATAACTGGAGAATGCGATCCATGAATCGGACCCTGACAATCCTCGTTACTAGCTTGCTGTGTGCCTCCGTCTGCCTCGGAGCCGTGACGTCCCAAGAATCAGCGGCCGTCGCCCCAGACGGGCGGCCAGGTTTGGGGACGGAGCGCACCGCACACGAGTTGGGGCGGCTATTCGCTTCACCTGACGAAGAGCAGGAAGAGTTCCTTCGAGCTTTGCACGATCTGCCCAGCGACATCTTGGTCCAGCGCGAGATGGCGCGCCGCAACTACCGGACGGCTGGCTACTTCGAACTCTTGGATCCGAGGGCAGAAGAGAGCCTAAAAAACCTGCACGGCATGTATCGTGAGGTTGACCAAGCAGCCTTGGCGACTTTGACCACGCGCACTAAGGCGGCAGAGGTCTTCTCTAAGATGTTCATCGACCTGCGTTTTCAATTGCGCATGGGGCTGCTTCGGAGTTTCGAGTTGGAAGCGAGCCAGTTGCGCCGCGGCCTGTTAATTTTGCATGCAAGCTCGGACGGTGTATTCGACTTGCGCGATAGCGAGGCCAAGGCGATTGCGTGGCGCATCGATCTCTCGGCGGCGATTCTGCGGTCCGTCCTGCTCGACTTGGATGCACTGCGCGATCGGGGTGGCAAGCGTGCCCCCGGTTCGCCGGATCCCGCGCTCCTGGCGGAACTGATTGGCCTGACACGCCTCACTTCAGAGAGCGACCGTGTCACAGCGTTCAAGCGCCTGCGCAAGAAACTCGGTGAGCGGCTCGAGCGCTTGGAGAGCTCGCTCTTTTGGCCGCGCCTAGAACAGAAGCTGGTTCGCGATTTAGCCAAGCGCGAGGCGCTCCTTGACGACGCCGAACAGGAGCTGGGCCGTGTCGAACGATTCTTGCTAATCCCGCCCCACGACGAGAGCCCCTCTCCGCAGATCGCTGAGTTGTCTGCCAGTGAACGCCACCGCTTTGCGATGGCTAGCGCCCTGCGCGGAATCGTGGCGGACCCGCTCAACGCCGACTTGACCTATTGGCTCGGAGTCGCGACGGAATTGATCGGTACACCACGCGAAAGCCGCAGCTGGTTCGACCGTTACTTGGCCCTACGCGGCGTCAGGCCACAGCAGCTGAAATCCACGAAGGATACCGATCTGACGAAGAAAGAAGCCTATGCGGTAGAGCGGGTGCTCCAGGCTTATACCGGCGGTCCGCTCGGCCGCTAGTTGTCCGTTCCGCCAAACTCCTTACGCCGCTTGACCCAGATCTTCTTATCGGGTTGAAGCTCAATGCAGCGCTCTATTTCGGCAATTGCTTCACCGGCCCGGCCGCTGATGTAGAGGCAGCAAGCGTAGGTGTCGATGACGTTTGGGTCGCTGTTCGAGGATTTCATCGCGAGCTTGGAGACCCGTAGAGCGAAGGCTCGTTCGTCGAGGGTCAGTTCGTCTGCCGCTTCGTAATGCTCCCAGGCGATGCGGTTACCGACGGGCGCCAAGAGGTCTGTCGGCGTATGTTTCCAGAGCTCGATGGCAGCTAGGCGCGCGCGGCCGCGCGCCTCTCTTCCGTCCGCGCGATCCCGCGGGCGGTTCGCGTCGCGCGTGTGACATCCGTAGATGATGTGCCAGCCTTCGAAGAGGATCTCTGAGAAGGTCTCTTCTTCAAGGAAAGCGTTGAGCTCACTTATGTCTCCGCTGGCCTTGACGGAGTAGGCGATCTCATCAAATGCAATACGCCGCATCGGCATCGAATTGCCGTTCGGATCCAATTTGCGAATCGCAATAATCATCTGGGCTTCGAGATCTGCCATTCCAACGGAGCCCAGTTTCTTTGAGAGTTCCCAGCGGCTGATCAGATCCAGCGGACTAAAGCCTTTACCGGCATTAATCAAACGCGTGATGGCGAGTTTCTGATTGGCGACGAACTCGGTCTCATTGAACGCGGAGAGTTTCCGAAGCAATTCGAAACGTACGCCGAGATCGTCGGGCTTGTGATTACTACGCACGCGCAAGTCGCGAATCGTGTCGTGACCGGCTTTGATGCGTGCGACTTCTTCCTGGAATTCTACGGCGTCCACCGCACCCAGAATCGCGTCGCGTGGAGTCCCGTTGAAGTTGAGAAATAAGAGCGTTGGGAAGCTTTTGACACCGTATTCTTCACGGATGACGCTGCCTGTCTCTGACTCTGCGTCGATGTTCAAGCAGACGACGTCCTGCATCTCACTGATGACCGCGCTGTCGCAGAAAACTTCCTTGTCCATTAGCTTGCAGTAGCCGCACCACTCGGTCCAAAAGTCAATGAACACCAGTTGCTTGGACTTGGCGGCGGATACCAGCGCTTCTTCGTAAGTGCCCTCGAACCAATTGAGTTTGCCGTGATCGATGACGCAGGGCTTACCGCTAGCGGGTTCTGGATCCGGCGTTGCAGTGAGTTGTGGATCGGGTACCGCGAGTACGGCGGCGATCAATAGCGGGATGAGCATGGGGAGGTACTGGGGGAGAGTGGGGCGCAGCTTGCCTATACTAGTCCAGATCGGTTCAAGGCACTGTCAGACATGCGTAGGTCGTGCCCCATTGGGGTGATTATTGCCGGCTCCTAACTCAGATCTGTAAACCAGGACGCGATGGACCCCACTTCAGGCCCACCTAAGGCCACTTCTAACGTACACTGCGCGGCCAATTACAGCGCACAATGCTTCCTGGAGAGCACTCCCGTGAATCCGACTTTGACCTCAAATCCATTCTCAGCCTTGATCGAATCCGTGTCCAAGCGGCCTGGTGACGATCCGATTTTCACCCTGAACGCAGAGGCTAATCGCCGTGCGGCAAGGGGCGAGTCGATTGTCAACGCAACTCTGGGCGCGCTGATTTCGGACGAGGGTCATTTGGTAGTTCCGCCCTCGGTCCAAGAAGCCTACGCGCGCGTGCCCTTCGAGATGTCGTCGGGCTACGCTCCGATCGCTGGACCCCCGACATTTTTGAAGGCCGTCATCCAAGACACCTTTGGAGATGGATCTCTCGCCGAAGCTTCCACCGCGGTCGCAACCGCCGGCGGCACGGGAGCGATCTTGCATGCGATCACGACCTTCTTGGACGTTGGGCAGACCTTGCTGACTTCTGATTATCACTGGGCGCCGTACCGAGTGATCGCAAGCCACACGCGCCGCGCGGTCGAGACGTTCCAGATGTTCGATGAGAAAGGAAACTTCAACCTGCGCAGTTTTGAAGAGTCCTTAGTCGCGCAACTCGCGCGGCAAGGTCGCTCGCTCATCATCCTGAACTTCCCGTGCCACAACCCGACGGGTTATACGTTGACTGGTGCTGAGTGGAAGGAACTGACAGAGATCATCGAACGCCACGGGCAGAAGGCTCCGGTCGCAGTGCTGTTCGACATCGCCTACGCAAAGTTCGGCGCCCCCGGCAGTGAACATTGGGTGGAGCGTTTGGGAGGATTGGCCTCCAGCGCGCAGATCCTTGTCGCTTGGAGTGCGTCGAAGTCCTTTGCGCAATACGGCGCGCGCATCGGTGCCTTGATCGCGATTCAGCACGACGAAGCCGAGCGCACGAAGATTTTCAACGCGCTCAGCTACGCTTGCCGCAGTACATGGTCCAACTGCAATCACCGGGGCATGTTGGCGATGACAAAGATGCTGACCGAACCGGATCTCAAGTTGACCTATGCCAATGAGTTCAAAGGACTTGTCGACTTGCTCAATCAGCGTGTCGCGAAGTTCAACGAAGTTACCGCTGGGCTCGATTTATTCTATCCGCGCTACGAAGGCGGCTTCTTCGTGACTGTCTTTACGCCCAACGCGCAAATTACAGCGGACAAGATGCGCGAGCTTGGTGTCTTCGTGGTTCCTTTTGATGGTGCAGTGCGACTGGCTCTCTGCGCAATTTCAGAAGCGAACATCCCTCGTTTGGTTGAAGCGCTCCACAGCGGAGTGCGCGCTGCACAAGAAGCATGACCGGTGAGACGATAGACAAAGCGCCTCAGGGCCTGATCCCGTGCAACGCAGTGGCCAGTGCGACCATGGCGGGCGAGCTTGCCCACCACTACGGCGATCGCGTCCACCTCTTGGACAACCCCTTCTTACGCTCGGTTTTGGCGCGCATCTCGTCCAGCGAGGGTTCGCTACCTGAAGTGCTCAACCTAGTTCGCGTCTCCTATGAGATGCTCTTGGGGGCCGCGGTTAACGAGTTCCCTTGCGTTGATGTCGAGATGCCGACACGAATGGCAGAAGCCCATCCGAAAGAAGGGGTTTATCGTGGAAGTGTTCTCGACCCCACGACGCAGGTCGTTATCTGCGACGTCGTGCGCGCCGGAATCGTTCCGAGTCAGGTTTGCTTTGAGCGCCTGCTGTCGGTGCTTCCTGATGCTTCACTGCGTCTCGATCATCTCAACATGTCGCGAGTCTCTGACGAGAGCGGCAAGGTGACCGGTGTCGATCTCTCCGGCAGCAAAATCGGAGGTACGATCGAAGGCTCGATCCTGTTGATCCCGGACCCGATGGGCGCCACAGGCTCCACGATTCTGCGTGCGGTCGAGCACTACACGGAGAGCTACGGCAAGCCGCGTATGATCATTACCATGCCGATGATTGCGACGCCTGAATACTTGCGTGCCCTGCTCGATGGAATTGAGGGCATTGTGATCTATGCTGGGCGATTGGACCGCGGGCTCTCTTCACCCGAAGTTCTCGCGACGCTTCCCGGGGCTCACTGGGATGAGGAATGCGGGCTCAACGAGCGCAGCTACATTGTGCCCGGTGCCGGAGGCATGGGGGAAGTGCTGAATAACTCTTGGTGCTAGCCAGCTCGGCCTTCGCTGAGGAGCAGCTCAATCGCTTCGATGAGTTCTTCCTCTTTGATGGGTTTGGAGAGGAATTTGCTCGCCCCGAGTTGTGCAGCCTTCGTGCAGATGAAGGGCTGGTTGTCCGCCGTCACTAGAGCGGCGGGCGGCGGATCCTCGAGTTTGCATAGCTCTTCGAGGAATCGCAAACCGTCCATGACCGGCATCAGATAGTCGACCAGGATTGCGTCGATCTCCACGTACTTCAACTGCTCGAGGCCCATCGCGCCGTTCGGAGCATAGATCACCTCGTGTTTCTCGCTATATAGAATCCTCCCCAGAGTATTGCGCTGGAAGCAGGAGTCATCGATGACGAGGATGCGAGCCATTTGGGTAGTCTCTAGGTGGTGTTCGAATCTGTCTCTGCACTTCCTAGTTCGGTAGACCCAACTCGATGTCGTGAGAGAATCGAATCAAAGTGGGGCGTTATGGCAGAGAATTGACCCTGTCACGGGCGAACCACGTTCGGGTCCTCACCAAGGTGTAGCGCACTCTCAGCCCCTAATACCGAGCGAATAGAGTCGTTGTCGGCCCTCTCCGTGGCCGACGAGTAGGCCGTCCCGCTCCAATTTCACGAAGGCGCGCATGGCGCGCTGTACTCCGATGTTCTTGGTGCGACTGAAGAGTGCGGGGGTTGCATCGCCGCCAGGAGCTTCGGATTGGAGCGCCCGCTCTTCAACCCAGGTCAGGATCGTGGCTTCGAGCGATCCGCGCGGTCGAGCTCGTGAGCTGCCGTTGCGTAGCGCATCGAGCACAGCCCCTTGCGCTACACGATTGGATGAACCCAGGCGCACGACAATTTCATCCGCTTGATTCTCATGCAAGACCATGTGAGGCCGATCGATCGAAACTGCGACCTGGGCAGCAACTATCGCCATCCCCTCGAAATCCACCACTGTTGTCTCAATTCGCAGCGGAGGCTCCAGGCAATCTTCAGCGACTCGCCGCAGGTCCGCCATCACTTCCTTCGGCTTGGGTACACCGTACAGACTGCCATTGTCATTCACGCCGACCAGCAAGATGCCCCCGCGCGTATTTGCGAAGGCGCACAAGGTCCGCGCGATGCGTTCGTCTTGCGGCAAGCCCCGCTTAAACTCAGTGCAACGCCCCTCGCCGGAGGCGATCAATTCGATGATCTCTGCGGGGGAGAGGTTCATCCAAACAGCTTAGGGGATCGGTCGGCCCTGGTCTGTACGCAAAGTACAGACCAGGGCTGCGACCCTCGGACTCTACGGCAGGAAGAGCACCTCAACCGCGTCGGTCAGATCCGACGTGGCGCCGTCGCGGAACCAGAACTGGTAGTTCCAGGTCGAACCCGCTGTGACTTGCCCGGCCGGCAGCGGCGGGTTGGTCAAGTCGATCAACCTCGATACGTGACCCAGAGCACCCGTGTTCTGCGGCGGGCCGAGACGGAAGATTCCGTTGGTTCCGCTGATGCAGAGCAGGCCATTACCAAGCGGGACGGAGTTTTGTAGATCGCCGTAGAAGAAGATGCCGAAAACGTTCTGCGGCACAGCGCTTGCAGTTAAGGTCAAATCGTTGGCGCTAACACTGGCGGACCCAGAAGCTTCAATCGCGGCTCCACTAGGGCTGGGAGAGCAGTAGTTACTTCCAGGGCCGTCACCGCAAGAGACGCGGCCGAGGAAGAAGTTGTCGAGACCGCCCTCGTTGACGGAGGCCGTTCCAACATCGTCGACAGTGAAGCGCAGTTGCACGTCGTTCGTGTTCGTGATTCCAGAGCTAGCAAACGTTGCCGCCGTAATCGTATGCGGTCGCCAGGTGAGGCCACCGTTGCTGGAGTGGTTCGCGACTACCAACCAGGCGCCACTTCCATTGCGGGCATGAACTTGCATCTTGTCGTTGCCGATGCCGCCGTTGCTCTTGCGCAGGAAGTAGTCATAGCTGACGAAGGAATCGACTTGCGTGAGGTCTAGGACCGGCGAAATCAGCGAAACTGAGCCGCCATCGACGTCCGTGTCTCCCAGCCCGTTTTCGGTCAGATAGCAGCTTCCGCTTCCATCGGAGTCCGACATGGGGTCGAAGGCGTAGTTCGGGTCGTTGACCGGAACGCCGCGTTCCCAAGCGCCAGATGTAGCTCCATTGACCGTGGTTGTCCAACCGTTATTGGCTTCGAAGTTGTCGGCGAAGACTGCTTGGTTTGTGCCGACGTTCATCGAAAAGAAAGTGGTCGGCGCTTCGCTGGGCTCGAAGATCAAACCACAAGTGTCATCAACGTAGCTGAAGTAGAAATCGGGGTCGTCACCACAAGCGGGGGCGGGAATTGTGCCTTCGTAGAAGCCGCCGCCCTGGGCGACCATCGCCTGGGTTTGGAAGCTGCCAGGGCTCAAGCGGTAGTGAAGCGTGACGCCTGAACCAGCGCTGAGAAGTTCGACTTGCACGGCCACGGGATTGCCGGCGGGCGTGAGTTCAGGATAGGGCTGCGGGAAGAAGGAGCCGCCGGCGCAGATGCCTTGGGGATCTGCCAAAGCAGCTTGCAGGCCGGAGTTAGTCGATGCTGTACCATTGTTCGAACCGCCAGTAGAGCCGCAGCCACCGTGAGTGTGGATGCCGACTGCTTGGTCTATTTGGTCCCAGATCACCGGTGAGCCAGAGTTACCGCCCTGTGTATCCGTCACATAGCTGAGGGAGGATGAAGACAGGGAAACGGCCGGGCCGGCGTGTGTTTGCTGAACTTGGTTACGGTTGCCGCCGTCGACTCCGTGGCCTGTGACGCGGATGGTCGTTCCCGATGCGGAAGGCGGGTTGACTAAAGCGAAGACGCTTCCGGATGCTTGGCCCGGAGTCAATCCCGTGTTGGAGTTTGCGAAAGCGCCGAAGTAGGCCCAATCGTTGCCGACGCCTTGGCCGCCGTTGGTTTGCATGGAGGAAGAATCAGCTGAGTACTGCTCCGAAGCGGGCGGGTGGTTCAGGCTGCCGCTATTGTTCGAGAGGGGCACGTTGAACTGCAGCACGCTCACACCACCGGAGCAGTGACCTGCCGTCAGGAAGCACTGGCCGCAATCATCGATTAGCCAACCGGTGCAGCCGACTGGCAAGATTCGTGCGACGCGCGGGTCGGTGGAGAGCACGCGATCATCGGTTGAACCACAGATGCTTTCTTCGGGCGTGTAGATCAAGCCCATGTCGATCGAGCGCATGGCGACGCGATTCCAGCCGCTGCCGGGCTGTGCCAAGACTTCGACGAGAACCGTGTCGCCGTTGAAGTAGGCGCTGGAGTTCTGCCACTGCGTGACGTGACGCGCATTCAATTCTTGAATCGAGCCGTCCTTCAACGCGGTCAAGCGCAAGATCGATCCCGTGTCATCTGCCAAGTTGCCGGAGAGGGTCAGATCCTCAAAATAGAGCCGGATCCATTCGGCGCCGTCCATCACAACAGGGAAGGAGAGCACCACTTCGGGAGTTGAACTGGTGTTCTCGAACCACCCAGAGTCGAACTCGTAGGGGATGTTGATGGAGGGCGGGGCCTCCTGTTGGGCGCCTGCTGTACCGCAAATAGCGGCGAGGAGCCCTGGGAGGAGGGCGACACGAAGGGACTTAACCTTCGAGGGGATCGAAGAAGGCGGCATGAATTTTGAGGGTGCTGGGAGGGGGCTGACTGGGGAGGCGCTTTCCGTGAAAAGATGCCAATATTCAGCCTATCCGAACCAACGGGGAGCGCTACCGTCCGCGTTCGGTGAGATCTGGATTTTGACCACTTTCCCGAGCGAGAGGCGGATCAGGACAGAATGAGCCTAGTTTGGGAACCAGGCCGTTTCATTCGCGGCGATGTACGCACACGGAGTCGATAGACCAAGCCGACGTCATGGAGATCAAAAACTTTCAAAAGGTTCTCTGCGCTAACCGCGGAGAGATTGCGATTCGAGTCTTCCGAGCCTGCGCGGAACTCGGAATCCGAACGGTGGCCATCTTCAGCGAAGAGGATGCGACACATCAGCACCGCTACAAGGCCGATGAGTCCTACCTGGTGGGCAGGGGCAAGAGCCCTGTTGGGGCCTACCTCGCCGCCGACGAAATCCTGGAAATCGCCGAGCGCGCCAAGGTCGATGCGATTCATCCTGGCTATGGCTTTCTCGCGGAGAACGCGGAGTTCGCCGCGGCCTGTCGGGCGCGCAATATCGAGTTCATCGGTCCGCGCTCCGAAGTGATCGAACTACTTGGCGACAAGATCAGTGCACGGCGCCAAGCGGTGAGCGCGGGCGTCACGGTTGTTCCAGGAATGACATTGGAACGCGGCGCGGATCTCAGTGCTGCCCGGGAGTTTTGCGAGGCGAATAAGCCCATTATCGTCAAAGCAGCTTTTGGCGGTGGCGGCCGAGGTATGCGCGTTGTTGAGTCCGCTGAGGACCTCGAAGAGGCAATTCAGCAAGCTAGCTCGGAAGCTCTGGCAGCCTTTGGAAATGACACGATGTTCTTGGAGAAGTACCTCTGCAAGGTTCGCCACATCGAAGTCCAGATCCTGGGCGACATGGAGGGCAACCTGCTGCACTTGAACGAGCGAGACTGCTCCGTACAGCGTCGACATCAGAAGGTGATCGAGGTTGCGCCCGCACCGAACTTACCCCAAGAGGTGCGCGAAAGGCTCTTTGCCGATGCGCTCAAGATCTCGAAGGCGGTTGGCTACCACAACGCGGGAACAGTCGAGTTCCTTGTTGAAAGCCCGAATCACTACTTCATCGAGGTCAATCCGCGCTTGCAGGTTGAGCACACGGTTACCGAGATGGTGACCGGAGTGGACTTGGTCCAAGCGCAGATAAGAATTGCCGAAGGGCATGCGCTATCGACGATTGACGTCTTGGGTAATGGCACGGTTCGCCCGCGTGGCTTTGCGATTCAATGTCGTGTGACAACGGAAGATCCCTCCAACAGTTTTCTGCCGGACACTGGCGTGATTTCTGCCTATCGTTCTGCAGCCGGTCTCGGGGTGAGATTGGATACGGGCGACGGTTATCCTGGCGCTCAAGTTTCTCCGCACTACGATTCGCTGCTGGTCAAGGTGACATCCTTTGCGCCGACCCTCGAACAGGCTGCATCGAAGGGTCTGCGAGCCCTGAGGGAATTTCGCATTCGCGGTGTAAAAACCAACTTAGCTTTCCTGCGCAACGTCCTCCAGCACGATGCCTTCCTGAGTGGCAAGACCCACACTCTCTTCATCGATGAAACGCCGGAACTGTTTGAGTTCTCGCGCAATCGAGATCGAGCGACAAAGCTGCTCAAGTACCTCGGCGATGTCATTGTCAATGGCCACCCGACGATCAAATCTGAGCAACGCTTGTCGCCTCGGGCATTGCCTTTGGCTCCAGTTCCTAGCGTTCCAAATTCTCCGCCTCCCTCCGGAACAGTACAGATCCTTGAGAGCGAAGGGCCGGTGGGCCTTGCTAACTGGGTGAAAGCCCTAAATCGGCCGTTGCTTACGGATACGACGCTGCGAGACGCACAACAGAGTTTGCTTGCGACGCGCGTCAGAACCGCCGACATGCTGCGCATTGCTCCGGCGATTGCGCATCTTGCCCCTTCTCTGTTTTCGACGGAGACATGGGGTGGCGCGACCTTCGATGTTGCCTACAGGTTTCTCAATGAAGATCCTTGGGACCGCTTGCGTCAATTGAAGCAGGCGATGCCTAACTTGTTGCAGCAGATGCTCTTGCGCGGCGCTAACGCCGTCGGCTACACGAGCTATCCAAATAACGTTGTCGAGAGCTTCATCGAAGAAGCGGCTCAGGCTGGCGTAGACGTTTTTCGCGTTTTCGACAGTCTCAATGACCTCGACAATATGACTGTTGCGGTCAATCGCGCCTTAACTACCAATAAGGTCGTCGAAGTATGTATCTGCTACACAGGCGACGTAGACAATCCAAATCGGATCGGCAAGTACTCGCTCGACTACTACATGGACCTTGCGGCGCGCATCGAAGATATGGGGTCGCACTTCCTGTGCGTCAAAGACATGGCTGGCCTCTTGCGACCGCAAGCGGCGCGCATGCTGATCAGTGCATTGAAAGAGCGCGTTAACATTCCGATTCATCTGCACACTCACGACACCAGCGGCAACGGCATCGCGACGTTGCTCGCAGCCACAGAGTGCGGCGTTGACATCGTCGATGTAGCGCTGTCCTCGATGGCGGGTCTCACGAGTCAGCCGAGCATGAACGCCCTGGTCGCCGCCTTGCGTGGCAGCGCTCGCGAAACAGGTCTTGCCAACAAGGATCTGCAGCCATTAGCAGACTACTGGGAAGCCGTGCGCGATTTCTATGCGCCATTTGAGTGCGGTTTGAAGAGCAGCACCTCGGAGGTCTACTACCACGAGATTCCCGGCGGGCAGTACAGCAACCTCCGTCCGCAAGTGGAGTCCTTTGGCTTGCTTGAGCGCTGGAACGATGTGAAGCACGCCTTTGCGGTCGTCAATCAACTGGTCGGAGATATTCCCAAGGTGACGCCTTCGAGTAAGATGGTCGGAGACTTCTCGATCTTCTTGGTGCAGAACGACTTGCTCGTCTTGACTGGCAACTTCAGCGACTCTGTTGAGCTAACGCTGGCGAAGGTGCTCGAACAGGCTCATCGCATCGATTTCCCGCAAAGTGTCGTGACCTACTTCCAAGGCCACCTCGGAAAACCTCCCGGAGGCTTTCCGCAAAAGCTCCAAGATGCCGTTCTCAAGGGTTTGCCGAGTCTCGATGGTCAACCTAGCGATCACTTGGAGGCGATGGATCTCGACTTGCTCAAGCAGAGCCTCGAAGCAAAGTTCGGGCGCAAGCTCGGTACCGAAACGATCGTCAGCGCCGCGCTCTATCCGCGCGTGCTCGACGACTATCTCGAATTCCGCGAGCGTCACTCGGACGTTTCGCTACTCGACACTCCGACCTACTTCTATGGCCTCGAGCGTGGCGAGGAAATTTGGGTTGAGATCGAGGAAGGCAAGACTCTTGTCATTTCACTCAACACGGTTAGTCGTCCCGACGAACGAGGCGATGTCACTGTCTACTTCACCCTCAACGGCCAGGGGCGCCAAGTGATCGTTCAGGATCGTTCCATGACGGAGCATCTCGAAACGGGACGCAAGGCGGATGCAAACAATCCTGGTCAAGTTGGAGCGCCCATGCCGGGAGTTGTGCTCTCGGTTGAAGTCGAGGTCGGTTCAGAAGTGGAGGAGGGCGATGCTCTCTTGACCCTAGAGGCGATGAAGATGGAAACGGTCGTGCGCGCCCATAGAGCCGGTCAAGTGTCGGAACTCTTAGTTGCCGTCAAGGATCCAGTGAAGGCCGGCGACTTGCTTGTTGTGCTGCAAGACTGAAGACTTGCGGCCATGAATAATCCGCCCGAACCCAAAGCCGTACTGCTCGACATGGACGGCGTGCTCGTGGATTTCCACTCCGCTGCCCTGGCGTTGCATGGTGGTCAGGGGCTACTCGCTTCTTGGCCCACAGGCGAGTGGAATATGGCCAAGGTGCTTGGCATCACGATTAAAGAATTTTGGGCCCCAATCACCGAGCAGGGTGCCGACTTTTGGGCCAATCTTAGCTGGTACCCGTGGGCCGATGAGTTGATTGAGTTGTGCGAGGGCCTCGGCGGTTTCGTCATCGCAACATCGCCATCTCATCACCCAAGTTCCGCCGCTGGCAAGGTGCGCTGCTTGCGCGATCACTTTGGGCCCAAGTTCCGTGATTACATGATTGGTCCGCACAAGTACTTGATGGCGGGCAGCGGCATGGTTCTCGTGGATGATCGCGATACAGGCATTGCAGACTTCCGCGCCGTAGGCGGATCTGCTCTGCGCTTCCCTCGGCGCTGGAATGCGGATCACGCGCTTAGCGCGGATCCCTTGGCCCATGTGCGTGTCACGCTTCCTGGTTTGTTGCGGGACAGTTCCAGTAAGATCGGTTGATGGGGATATTTAGGTTCGACACGTCAACGGCGCATCTTCGCGCCGTTGCGTTCATGGAGGGCATCTCCTACCTGTTGCTGCTCTTCGTCGCTATGCCGATCAAGTACATTGGCGGCGTTGCGCTCCCCGTGCGAATCGTTGGCGGTGCACATGGTTTCCTATTCGTGTGGTTAGCATTGCTCGCCTTGCAAGGCATGCTCTTGCGCAAGCAGTCCTTCAAATGGGCTTTGCGCCTTGGAATTGCCTCGCTGATCCCCTTCGCCATCTTCTTCCTCGATCGCGAGTTAGCGGACGAGGACGAAGCTTATCGGGCGAAATAAAGAAAAGTCCCCGCATTGCCGAAGCAACACGGGGACCGACTCACACTCCTCGTTTTGGATTCCGCCGAGGCTTACAGCGTGAAGAACACGTCGTAGGCATTGGTGGTGTTGAACCCGCCGCCGCAGGGGCCGGTCGGATCGCGGAACCAGCATTGGAAGGTCCTGCCGGTGAAGGGCAGGATGCCGCCGATGGCTGCGAGCCCCGGGCCAGCGGTGAGATCTCCCGCCGCAGTCGTCAGAGCCGGCGAAGTGAAGCGAGTGATCGAGCCACCTGCACAGCGCAGTCCGTCGCCGAAGGGGAAGGGGCCAACCGATGCCGTGCCGCCGAAGAAGATGGCCGGGACGCCGCCGGGCATGCCGCTTGCAAAGAGCATCAAGTCGTCGCTGGTTACGCTGCCCGATCCCGTAGCGGTCAAGCTTGCACCGATTCCAGAAGAATTACGGCAACCGGCGCTGGGGAAATCGTTACCACAGGGGCCGCTTCCGGCGACGCAGAAGCATGAGGGACCACCGATGATTTCGCATTCGTCCGGAATGCCGTTGCCGTTGATGTCGCTAGAGAAACCGCCGGCGATGTCGACCGAGTCCGGCACGCCGTTACCGTTGCAGTCAGCGCCGCTGGGCTTCAGGGTGTCAAGTGCGTTCAGGTCATCGGGGAAGACGCCCATGCGTGCCGTTCCAAGACCGAGGTTCTCTGCGGCGCAGAAGATGCCGGGGTAGGGGGAGACGCCGCCCATGAAGGTGGGCATCGGAGTCGTCAGGATGTCGCCTTCAGCAATCGGGATTCCGAAGATCGAATCGGGCATACCGACGACCGGTGAACCGCGACGTACCGAGAACAGCACCATGTCCCTGTCACCCCCCAACCAATCGAAGGGGATCTGTGAGGGCTCAAACGCGCCGCTGCCGTTCTCCCAGATGGCCAAGGCGTCAATGTCGTCTTCTTGCATGTTGATCAAGTTCAGTCCAAGCGCCATGGCCGGAGCCCAGAGAGCGGGCGGGCCGCCGGGAGTCCACAGAATGTCTGCGCCGGTGAAGCCGTGGGCCATTGCTGAACCTGAGTTCGGGACGCCCGATGCAGTGTCGAAGAAAGCTGCGTCGAGCGAGTAGTAGACGCCGGTCGGGGGAACGCCCACACCGCTGAAGCCTGTTTCGTCAAAGTCGATTGCATCGAGATTGTCGCCCGCGTTCGGGAAGCCGGGGAAGTTGGGCTCGATCAATCCGGTGCCCGGGTAGACCGCGCCGCTTCCGCTAGCAAGGCCATCGCCATCGATGGCGCCCGTGTGGCCAACCGGTGCCGCGAAGGGCGGAAGGGGTCCGGGCGGCAAGCCGGGGCCGGAGAGCCATGCATCCGCAGAGGAGTCGCCGACTGGAGCTTCCGTTGACATGTCCGGGGGCGAGAAGGGGCCGATTGCGCCCATCGCGAACTCGTCCGTGGAGAATAAGTAGTTGCCAGACGGCGAGAGCGCGTTCTGCTCCATCGTGAAGTCCGCTCCATAGGAGAGAGCGTCAACTTCCACCCGGCAGGGAGTGCCGCCGGGGTGACCGACACATGAAGGGTAGCCGAACAAACCGAGGCCGCCTGCGCCCGCCGTGATCGTCGTGCTGGGGGTGGGCAGGGGGCCAAAGGCCGTGGCGAAGCCTGCAGGCATCAGAATGTCGCCTTCGGTGATCGGGGTCAGAGTCATGGAATCCGGCATGCCAACCGTCGGACTGTGCCAATCCACCGAGAAGGTGACCTGAGCGTTCGTGAGGGACGCCAAGCTGGTGGCGCCGAGAGTGAAAAGCGCGAGGCGTTGCAGCTCGCGGAGGGATTGGAAAGTCATTGGAGTTCTGTGATGCCGAGTTGTCGAGGTGGGCCCTGGCACTTCGCCTGAGCTTCACCCCCCAAGTGAGGCCAGGACTCCAGGCTGGACAGGAAAGCTGAAAGTTTTTTCCCAGCCAGATCCCGTGCTGAGACCTCCAGCTGAGGGTGCGAGGACCCAGACACTGCTCGCAAGGTCCACTCATCTCATGGCATCTAGGTGACTTCCCATGGGTTGGCGAAGTTGAAGCCGGCATGAGCGCCTCCGTTCTGACTGCAGGGACAATTCGCCCCGCCCCCATCTCCGAAACAAACGCTGCGGCCTGAGCATCAAAAGAGGGCTAACCGATGGCGAAGAAGAAAGGGCTCCTCGACGACTTCGACCTCGGCGATAAGCAGGATGAAGATGTGCCGGTTGTTGTAGGCGACTACCTAGAGGAAGCGATGGCCAAGGCGGCAAAACCCGTTTTTTGTCGCTCGTCGTCGTAGCCAGGGCTGGACCGCCTGGGCAACCAGGTGCACTAGAGAGGGTGGACTTGTTTCAGGCTCACGACGCCAGTCGGCTTTCAGGCCTACGGACCAATGTCGGGGGGCTGCCTCAGAGGCTGGAGGAATCGCCCGTGTGAATACATTCACGCATCGTCGATCAGCTCCACGCCTTCACAGCCGGAGTTCATCACTAGCCGTCGAATGTCATCCGCGATCGAGCGAAAAAGAGGATCTCCTGGCGCTGAGGCTCGCCACACAAGACCGTGTCTGCGCTCCATGGCTTCGCCCGTTACGTCCGTCACGCGCAGTTCGGTTGGTTGGTGGATCTCGGAACGAACGTACAGAGCTGGAAGAAACGCGACTCCGATCCCCATCACGACCATCTGGCGCAGCGTGTCAAGACTTGTGCCCTCGTAGTCGTAAAGGGGACGCGCCCCAAGGCGCTCGCACAACCCCCTGATTTGGTGGTGGAAGAGGTGGTGTTCCTCCAAGGTCAACACGGGTTCGTCGTGAAGATCTACGGGGTCGATTCGCTTCTTGGAGGCTAGCCGATGCTCCTTCGCCATGACGAGCCGCAGAGGTTCACGAAACAACGGCACCACGGTGAGGTCACCTGCGCTTACCGGGAGTGGGGTGAGGATCAGATCGTGTTCACCGGCAAGGAGATTGTCCTCGATGTGCTGTGGCGCGCCTTCTCGTACATAGAATTTGAGCGACTCATACTTGCGGTGGATCCCCGGAAGTACGAGTGGCAGTAGGTATGGACCGAGAGTCGCCGTCACTCCGAGCCGATAAGTCCCTGCCGGGCCCCGTGTCATCGACTCGGCGCGGTCGAGAAAGCCCTGGAACTCCTCGACGACGCGTCGGGCACTGATCAGCAAATCTCTACCGGCGGGAGTCAGCAGTGCTCCCGATTGTGAGCGCTCGAACAGCTTGAGCCCGAGCGCGTTTTCGAGGGCGGCAATCTGATTGCTGAGTGTTGGCTGACTGACTCCCAATCGACGAGCGCCGCGGCGAAACGCCGCAGATTCGGCAAGGGCGATGAAGTACTGAATCTGACGAAGGGAGGGGCCTTGTTTCATGGATGACTGCATGATAGCGCTAGGCTATCGGGTCGGCTATGCAAATTGTCATTGAGCTATTGCGGGGGTCTCAGTATCGTCTTGTCGCATTTCCGCACGACGCCGGCTGGCCCTTTCGCAACTGTGGCCGCTCCCAGGTTTATTCGACTCTATGAAACAACTCGCAAATTTCCGCCACGACCTGCCTGCAAGCATCGTCGTGTTCTTCGTGGCAGTTCCCCTCTGCCTCGGGATCGCCCTTGCGAGCGGAGCACCACTCTTCTCCGGGCTGATAGCCGGAATAATCGGAGGCATCGTTGTTGGGGCAATCAGTGGTTCGCCGCTCGGAGTGTCTGGGCCCGCCGCTGGCCTGGCGGTCATCGTCCTCACTGCGATTGGCGACCTTGGCTTCGAGGCCTTCCTGCTTGCCCTTGTGATCTCCGGAGCCATTCAGGTCCTCCTTGGGGTCTTTCGCGCAGGCGTACTCGGCTACTTCTTTCCGTCCTCGGTGATCAGCGGAATGCTCGCTGGCATTGGGCTCATCATCGTGTTGAAGCAGATTCCGCATGCTGTCGGCTACGACTCCGACCCTGAGGGTCAGCTCGGGTTCTCTCAGCCGGATGGCGAGACAACCTTCTCCGAGTTGTCGCGCGCGTTCGCTGCGATTGAATGGAACGCAGTCCTCGTCTCGGTCACGGCACTTGCAATTCTGATTCTCTGGGACCGAGTGCTCTCCAAGCGCGGACGCTTGTTCGAGTTGGTGCAGGGTCCGCTCGTGGCTGTTGCGTTTGGTATCTTCTATCAGATGCTGACAGTGCGCTTTGCGCCGAGCATGGCCCTGAGCGCGGAGCACCTGGTGTCCGTTCCCGTCCCCGGCAGCCTCGCGGGGTTCGGCGCACTCTTCCAGACACCCGACTTCTCTCAAGTGATCAATCCAGCTGTTTGGCTGACAGGTGCAACCATCGCGATCGTTGGCAGTCTCGAGACGCTTCTCTGCGTCGAGGCGACCGACAAGCTCGACCCAAAGAAGCGAGTCACTCCAACGAACCGCGAGCTCGTCGCGCAGGGAACGGGCAACATGCTCTCCGGCGCCATTGGGGGCCTCCCGATCACCCAGGTGATTGTGCGCAGTTCCGCGAACATTCAGTCGGGAGCGAACTCGAAGGCATCAGCAATTCTGCATGGGTTCCTGATCCTCATTTCGGTGATTGCGCTTCCCCAGGTGCTCAACCTCGTTCCTCTTGCTGTGTTGGCCAGCATCTTGATCGTTGTTGGTTACAAGCTCGCCAAGCCCTCGCTCTTTAGGAAGATGTACTCGTTGGGGTGGAGCCAGTTTGTCCCGTTCGTGGTCACGATTGCGGGCATCGTGTTTACCGACCTCTTGACGGGCATTATCGCTGGTCTCGTCGTTGCGATCCTCGTGCTCCTGCGTCGCAGCTTCCAGAACTCACACTTCTTACACCTCTCGGAGAGCGACGCTGGTGGGCAGCACAAGGTTCGGCTGCGTCTTGCCGAGGAGGTGACGTTCTTGAACAAGGG
>JBLIOI010000018.1:0-53332 GCA_047639675.1 Planctomycetota bacterium
GAGGCGCGGCCCCATGCCCTCGCGGTCCCTATTATGGTCCCTAGCTTGCGCAAGGGTCATAGGACGCGGTTCCCACTCAGAGCATCAAGAGATTGCTCTCCACGTCAATGGGCCAAGAGGCCCCATACTAGGGAGACGTTCGTGAAGGATCTGTCCCCACGGATCCAGCTCAAACGTATCTCCTCCTTTCGCAGGAAGAGCCCGTCCCCACAGGCTCAACAGCGATTCGGAGTCGCGATGATTGACGGAAAGCAGAGCCTTCCGTGTGCATTCACCTCGATTAGGGGCGAACGCCGGGCGCAGATCATGGGGCACTCCGAGTCCTGAGGCACGGACCGATACGGTCAGCGGTAGCCTCTTTGAAACTGGGGTTTGTGTGCTTTTGTTCATGACGTACATAGGTGGCGTTCGCTAGGAAGCCCAAACAAAAGCAGCGAAAGGGGTCGCAGCTCCGCCCCGGCCCGAAGGCTGGGGCGGAACGCGGAGGGAGAAGCAATTCTCCAACCACAACGTCCTCGTACCGAGATGCAGGGAATCCAGTTCGCCCCTCGGTGACGTCTCCAGTTGGATCGATGACGGTTGGTAACTCGGCTTCCCCAGAGGGGTCCGTGGCTTTGCGCCCCAGCCTCGCAGCTGGTTTGCCCTTGTCGTGTCATCGAGAAGGCGAGGGAGAATACTTCGAAATTGCAAAGAGGCAAGTCGGGGGGCCAATGTTTGCCCTGGAAGCCTTTTCCGACCGCTCACAAGCTGTGACTGCGGCGCAGTTTAGGACGTCGCAATCTGGGAGGAGAGCCCGTAATTACGCCGGATTTGTCCCACGTAAAATGGGAGATTCCAGGAATGCCCAATTGTAAGAGCTCAACCGCGTTCGGTCCGAAAGGGGCTTTTTAGGGCCTAGAACAGCGATAAATCGCCAATAGCTGGTCCAGAAGCGGTCCCAGAGTCTCCAAACGGAGGATGTTCGGGCCATCCGAGGGGGAGGAGTCGGGATCGGGGTGGATCTCGGCGAAGAGGCCGTCGACCTCGCCAGTGGCTACGGCGGCGCGCGCCATCAGCGGGACGCGCTCGCGATCGCCACCGGTGGTGGCGCCCAAGGCCCCGGGCTGCTGGACGGAGTGGGTGGCGTCGAAGATCACGGGCTGGCCGGTGAGGGCCATGTCGGCTAGGCCGCTCATGTCCACGACCAGGCGGCCGTAGCCGAAGCTGGTGCCGCGCTCTGTGATCATGACCTTGTCGTTGCCGGAGTCGCGGCACTTCTGAACGGCGTTGCCCATGTCCCAGGGGGCGAGGAACTGGCCCTTCTTTATGTTCACCGCACGCCCGGTCTCGGAAGCGGCTACCAGGAGGTCCGTTTGACGGCAGAGAAAGGCGGGGATCTGCAGCACGTCGGCGACTTCCGCGACCTGGGCGCATTGGCCGGGGGAGTGGACGTCGGTCACGATCGGGAGCTCGAATTCCTCTTTGATTGCCGCCAGCCACTCGAGGCCCTGTTCGATGCCCGGGCCGCGCCCGGACTTCAGGCTGCTGCGGTTGGCCTTGTCGAAGCTGGCCTTGAAGACGGCGGGGACGTCGCGGCTCGAGGTCACTTCACGCAGCTCGCCGGCGATGCGGCGGGTGAGATCCAAGTTCTCCAAGACGCAGGGACCGGCCAGCAAGAACAGGCGGTCCGCTCCCAAGGTGATCTTCCCGAGGCTAACGGAGTTGCACGGAGCGTGATCCATCGGAGGTGGCAGGGGTCAGGGGACGAGGAGTTGGAAGCGTGAAGAAGTGACTTCGATCGTGACGGGCGTGCTGCCCATAGGATCGCCGTCCACATGATAGGGAACCGGACTCGCCGACGTGATGCGAATGCTGCGCGCGCGCTGCATTTTGATGCCTCCGCCTGGGATTAGGCAGGTGGCGAGGCGTAGGCCATGGAAAATGAGGCCGAGGCGCCCGACATCGGGGAAGAGAAAAATCTCGAATAGACCGTCTCCGAGGCGCCTATCGGGAGAAAGCTTCACCAGGCCGCCGTAGTGAATCATGTTGCAGGCGAGGATCTGGGAGAAGCGGCCGGGGAGTTCCTGATCGTCGAGCTCGACGGTTAGGGGCTCGCGCTGATAGCCGAAGAAGGCGCGCAGGCCGGCTGGCAGGTAGCCCCACTTGGTGGTGGAGCGGCCGCTGCGCCGCGCGTGGAAGTGTTGGACGATGTGGGCATCGAGGCCGGCGCCGGCGGCTAGGAAGCACAGCTCGCCATTAACGTCGGCGAAGTCGAGCTCGGCGGTCTTGCCCGTGAGGAACACGTCGACGGCTCCCTTGGCATCGCGTGGCAGGCTGAAATCTTTCCCCAGGGCGTTGCCGGTTCCCATCGGGAGTAGGCCGATCGGGAGGGGTTTGCATTCCGGTCCGCGCCGGCGCAGGCCCGTCAGGATTTCCCGCAGAGTGCCGTCACCCCCCACGGAGACGAGCAGATCCGTTTGCGGATCGAGATCGCCGACAGTCGCCTCGGCGTCGCCCGCGTACTGGGTCAGGTGCAATCTCGCCGCAACACCGCGCTCGGCCAGCTCACCGGCGATCTCGCGGCCGACCCTTTCGCCCTTGGCTTGGCCCGAGACCGGGTTGGCGATGATCAGGGCCTGCTTGAACGGGAGGGTTGGAGACATCCCATGCAAGTCTACCGAAAGGCTGCGCGCTTCGAGCTTCTCGAATGGCGCAGAGACTCGAATGGGCCCTTCCTCGTGAATTGAAGCCGGATTGGGCAAGCCGCAGGTTGACGAGCGTGCAACCCATCGTTGAAGTGTCGCCCAGACCTATCTTCTTGCACCCCGCTCAAATGGAACTGCCCACACGTTACACGCCCGCCGATCACGAAGAGTCCATCTACGAACTCTGGGAGAAGAGCGGCGGCTTTCAGCCGACGCCGGATCCCACAGGCCAAGACAGACGCTTCACCGTCGCCATTCCGCCGCCGAATGTGACCGGTGCTTTGCACATGGGGCACGCGCTGAACCAGACGATTCAAGACATCGTGATTCGGCACCGCCGGATGTGCGGCTTCGAGACCCTGTGGATTCCGGGAACGGACCACGCGGGTATCGCGACGCAAGCCGTCGTTGAGAAGAAGCTCCTCAAAGAAGGCAAGAAGCGCGAGGACATGGGGCGCGAGGCTTTCCTTGAAGAGGTCTTCAAGTGGAAGGAGGAGTACGGCGCGCGCATCTTGACGCAGTTCCGCCGGCTCGGTGCTTCGTGCGATTGGACGCACACGAGATTCACCATGGATGAGACGATGAGTCGCGCAGTGCGCGAGTCGTTCTTTCGTTTGTGGAAGAAAGGGCTGATCTATCGCGGCATGCGTCTCGTCAACTGGGACTGTGTTCTCGAGACGGCGGTTTCGGATGACGAGATCGAAAATGTCGAGCGCAAGGGCAAGATGTGGTTCATCAAGTATCCCTTGAAGGCGCGGCCCGGTGAGTTCTTGACTGTCGCGACGACGCGCCCGGAAACGATGCTCGGTGACACGGGTGTTGCTGTTCATCCGGATGATGAGCGTTATAAGGACTTGGTCGGGACGACTTGTACCGTGCCCTTCGTCGATCGCGAGATTCCGATTCTTGCGGACGATACGGTGGCGATGGAAAAAGGCAGCGGCGCGGTGAAGATCACGCCGGGACACGATCCCGCCGACCATGAACGTGGCAAGCGCCATAACCTGCCGCTGATCATTATCCTCGAGAAGGATGGCAAGCTGAACGAGAACGGTGGTCCCTTCCAAGGGCTCAGCCGCGAGAAGGCGCGCAAGGAAGTTCTGGAGCAGCTCGAGAGCATGGGCCTGCTCGAAAAGACCGAAGACATCGTTCATAACGTTCCGATATCGCACCGTTCCAAGAGCATCATTGAACCGCTGGTTAGCGAGCAATGGTTTGTGAAGATGAAGCCCCTGGCGGAGCCGGCGATCGCTGCTGTCGATACGGGCAAGCTAAAGTTCCGTCCTGAACGTTGGTCGAAGATCTACACGCGTTGGCTTGAAAACGTCCACGATTGGTGCATCTCGCGTCAGTTGTGGTGGGGCCATCGCATTCCCGTTTGGTACGACGAGGACGAAGTTCCGATCGCCTCGGTGGATGACTTGGAGATCGGTAGCGCGCACCCCACGACCGGCAAGCCGATCGTGCGCCAGGACGAGGATGTGCTCGATACTTGGGCGTCCTCATGGTTGTGGCCCTTCGGAACGCTAGGCTGGCCGGAGGCAACAGACGATCTCAAGCGCTATTACCCGACGCAGTTCCTATCCACAGGCGGCGAC
The DNA here is from genome assembly GCA_047639675.1 of Planctomycetota bacterium. Classification (GTDB taxonomy): domain Bacteria; phylum Planctomycetota; class UBA1135; order UBA1135; genus JABACD01. Next base: position 4,283 of record JBLIOI010000018.1, read on the forward strand.
ATCATCTACTTGTGGGTGGCGCGCATGGTCATGGCTGGCATCGAGTTCAACGATCACCTGCCGGAAGGAGAACGTTGCCCTTTTGAGGTCTGCAACATCCACGCGACAATCCTCGACGCCAAGGGGCGGCGCATGTCAAAGTCGGCGGGCAACGGTATCGATCCGATCGACCTGATCGAAGATTTCGGTGCTGACGCCGTGCGTTACAGCTTGATCCTTCTGACGAAAGAGGGGCAGGACACGAAGCTCGCTCCGGAGAAGATCGACCAGGGTTATCGATTCGGTAACAAGGTCTGGAACGCTGCGCGATTTGTGTTGATGAACTTGGAGGGCGAGCGCTTGCAAGGCGTTTCGGCGGATGCGGCGCGCTTGGAAGACCGTTGGATCCTTTCACGCTTGAAGTCGACGATCGAAGAGACGCAGAGTGCCTTGGACGAGTACCGCTTCAACGATGCGGCGCTTGGGCTCTACGTCTTTGTGTGGAACGACTTTTGTGATTGGTACCTCGAACTCGCCAAGCCGCGTTTCTCCAATCCCGATGATCCGACTGGCCCCGCCGTGCGCGGAATTCTCTCACGCGTCCTGGGCGATATCCTGGGGCTCTTGCATCCGTTTACGCCTTACATGACAGAGCTCTTGTGGAAGGCGCGCGCAGAGACGCTTGGCGAGGGTGACGGGAAGCTGTTGATGAACAGTGCCTTCCCCATGGGCGATGGCCTGGATTCGGACCAAGTGGCTGAAGAGGACATGACCTTGATCCAAGATGTCGTGCGCGCCGTGCGTCAAGTGCGGATGTTGACGCAAGTTGGCGAGCGCACTCCGATGGAGGCGACGATTTCTGCGCCCAAGGCTGAAGACTTGCGCGCGTTGCAGGAGCACAAGCCTGCGGTTTGCGCCATGGCGCATCTAGAGAGCTACGAGGTCGCGGCAGATGCTCAACGGCCCAAGGGAACGGTCAGCGCCGTCGCTGGCTCGATCCAAGTCTTCGTGCGCCTTGGAGGCGAGGTCGATCTAGCCGACTTACGCAACGTTTTTGATAAGCGTCTGGGCAAACTCGCCAAGCAACTCGAAGGCATCGAGAAGAAGCTCGGCAACCCGCGCTTCGTCGACAATGCTGATCCTGAGCTCGTGGAGGCGGACCGCACGCGCAAGGCGGAGCTCCAAGTTGAGATGGACACCCTGCGCCAGAACCTCGAAGGCTTCTAGCGGTTCTTGAGCTGACTTTGAATCCCCAGGGCGCGTGCGTTCTGGGGATCGAGCTGCAGTGCGTTTTCAAGCGCTTGCTTGGCGCCCGCAATTTCGCCGAGCTGCAGGCGGCACATGGCGAGGCCGGTCCAGGCGTTGACCGTGCGCGGCGCAAGTTCCGCTGCCTTGCCAAAGGCCTGGGCTCCTTCGGCGAAGCGTTCTGAACTCAGCTCGACGATCCCGAGAGTCGTCCATGCCTGGGCGATGGCCGGGTTGATCGCTGTCGCGCGCTCGAGAGCGCTGCGTGCAGCGTCCAAGTCTTGTAGCAAGAACTTCGAGTTCCCCAAGAGCTCCCACGCGGGAGCGAAGGACGGATCAATCGCGATCGTCTTCTCCAGGGCGGCAACCGCGCCCGCAGTGTCCGCTTGCGCGCTGCAAAGACGAGCTTGGCCAAACCAGGCGAGTGGGTCTTTCGGCGAATAAGCGACGGCGAGCTTGAAAGACTCCCGCGCTTGTTCAAAGTCTTGCTCGCTCAAGAAGTACATGCCCGTACGAGTCAGCGAGTCCGACAAGCGCCCGGCATCCTCGGGATGACTCTCGGGCGGTCCGAGCTGATCGCAGGACGCGTTGATGTAGAACAGAGCGTCCTGGGGGCGACCCTGATCGAGCATGCGTTGCGTGATCTTGAACAGCGGCATTGCCTTGGACTCGCCAAAGGCGCGACCAGGGAAAGGCAGACCCACAAAAGCCGCCGTCTCGTCGAGGGCGCGCACGTCGTCCGCGAGGGTTTCCGCTTCAACCGGGCCGCGGTATATCACAGCGATGCGGCCTTCTGCATCGAGCAGGAAGCTCGTTGGCACTGCCATCTCACGTTGGCGGTCGACGATCATACGCTGCAAGACATCGAACACGGCGATCGCGCGCTCGGGAGCGACGGCCGCATCAAAGGGCAGCTTGAGTCTGGACCATGCGCTGCGTGCGAGTTCCGGATCCTCGTCGACTGAGAGTGCGAGGACATCGAGACCGAGTTCGTCGAAGGTTCCAGGCGCCGCCTGCCAAGCGCGCAACTCGACCATGCAGTTGGCGCACCAACTCGCCCAAAAATTGACGAGCCGTGGGCGGCCCGAGGACTGTTCGCCGAGAGTGATAGAACGCCCGTCAAAGGTCTGGACTTCAATCCCAGGGACAGCCAAACGCTTGGCGATCGCGGTGCGCGAAACGCTCGGCGTTTTCAAGGCCTGGGGCTCTTCACCATTCAAGAAGATCGCACGAGCGACGTGCGCCAGCGGTAGCGCATCGGCTTGTCCTTGCTTCAAGGTGTAGCGTCCCCCGATTACCAGGTCGCGGAATTCTTGCCTGTCGCCGTTCGGCCAGAGAACCGTGACGCCGTCAATCTTCTTGGCGTCGCCCAATCCGAAGTGCAGCCATTCGCTCGATTGAGAGAGGTAGCCGCTACCCAAGCGTCGATCGAGCCTGAAGCGATTTTCCGGAATGCGCACTTCAACCCGCGCGCCGATAGCGTCCGTGTTGTTTCCGGCACCCTTGAGTTGCAAGCGCAAGAAGCCACCTTGCGCAGAATTGTTGCGCAAGTACTGAACCTGCGGCGCCGTACGATTCGACAGCCACAGGTCGAGGTCGCCGTCGCCATCCCAATCGACTTGCACAAAGCCGCGACCGTCGCCGAGCTTGGCCAAACCCAGGGTGTTCGATACGTCGACGTAAGTCCCGTCCCCAGCGTTCCAATAGGCGCAGTCCATCTCACGCCCGCTCCAGGACTCGCCTTGGCGGATCAAGCGGTTGACCGCGGCCCAGCCGTCAGCGTAATCGAGGGTTAGAGTTTCACCACTGGGGGAGTGCGACGGCACGCGTCGCCAGAAGAAGCTTCACAAGTCCTTCGTCTGTTCATTGGTGATAAAGCCGTTCGGCACGAACAGGTCCTGACGACCGTCGTTGTCGAAGTCGGTGAAGTCCGCTCCCCAAGACCAACGTCCCATCCAGGTGTTGGCTGCCACAGTGACGTCCTCGAAGGTGCCATTGCCTAGATTGCGAAAGAGCGAGTTGCCGCGCGCATGACGCTGGAAGTCCTCGCGTGTGGATTCGTCGGCCTGGTTCTTGAAGCGCCGTTGGTAGGCGATGCGCTGGCCTGCCGAGGAGAACATATTGCTGACGTAGATGTCGACCAGACCGTCCCCGTCGTAGTCGCCCCAAGCGACTCCCATGCCTGCAGAGATGTCTTCAACGCCCGCTGCAGCAGCTACGTCCTCGAACTTGCCGCCCGTATTCTTGTACAGCGAGTTGCGACCGAAGTCGTTGGAGACGTAGAGATCCTGGTCGCCGTCGTAGTCGTAGTCCGCCCAGCTAGCGGCGAAACTAAAGCGCATGTTGTTTTCATCGAGGCCGACTTGGCTCGTTACGTCCTCGAACTTCAAACCGCCCAGGTTGCGGAACATGTTGTTCGGGGGACCGTTGTTGGCGTCGTGGTAGGGCGCCGGCAGGCCGCTTTTGGTTTCTGCTGTTGCGTAGTTGCAAACGTAGAGGTCGACCCAGCCATCGCCATCATAGTCCGCAGCTGCCAAGCTATAGCCGCCGGCGATCGGTAGGACAGTTTTCACTTCGTAGCGGCCACTGTCTTCGCGCGCCATGATGACCAGCCCGGAGATGAGTGTCAGGACCAACTCGTTCTGACCGTCCCCATCAAAATCACTAAACAGCGCGGCCCGCGAGTCATCGAGCCAGTCGAGGCCCATCTCCGCTGAGCGATCGGTGGCGGTTCCGTCAGCGTTTTGGATGAACAGCCGATTGGGCAGCCCGCCGGCTTGGTTGACGTAGAGGTCTTCCAAACCGTCCGAGTTGAAATCTCCGATGGTTAGGCCCGTGTGCGCGTACTGGTTCATTCCAGCGTTGCGCTCGATGGTTCCGCACCAGTCGTCCGTTCCGCGCAAGAGCTGTTCGCTCCAGGCAGCGTTGCCGCCAAGGACCGCTGCGCTGCAATCCGCGAAGAGTTCGTAGGAGGACGAGCTTTGCGTATGAGCTTCCGCGCGCAGTGAAGTCATCACCAACTCGCCCGCTTCGCGGCGCCATTCGCAGGTCAGGATATTGTCGCTCTGCGTGACACCCGACCCGTTGCGATTCCAAACTCGGAACAAGCCTTGGGTGATGGCGCTGCCCGTGTCTTGCAAGACGACGCGCACGATCTTCATCTTGACGTGCAGGCGGCCTAGGTCCTTGCCGTGAAAGGCGCTGAGGTCGCTGAAGGCTTGGCCCAAAGCGGCGCGTCCCGGGCGCATCTCGCTCGAGATGGTTCCACGAGCCACGTTGAGCAATTTCGACTCGCGCAGGACCGTGAGCGAGGCAGGCCGCAAGACGGAGGACATGACGTCCTGCGCAACGAATCCCGGCAGGGCTTCTCTAGCCAAGCCGGCCTCCGCCAGCCCGCTGATCAAGGCTTGCGCCTGATCGGAGAGGACCTCCGTATTCCAACCCTCGAGGCTTGGATCGACGTGCTGCAACACGTCATCGAGCCGGTCCTCGGCTACGATCTTCTCCGCCGGAATGGGGGAGGTCTCTTGTGCCGCACCAAAAGCGGGGACACACAAGAGGAGCCAGGCGAACATACGAATCATCGCTGACTCCTCTTGGGTTGGTTTATTAGGTTAGCTGAGGCTTAGCGCCAGCTTGCGTCGAACAAGCCTTCCTCAAAACGAACACTCAAAGTCGCTTTGAGGCCCTTGCGCGAACGGCCCTTGATGAAGAAGGAGATGTCGAGCCACTGTTGCATGATCTCGATTTCCTCCATGGCTTCTGGCTTTTTAGGATCGTTGGCGGAAACCTCGATGGTGAGAGGACGATCGATGACCGTAGCCGATCCGCCGCCCGCACTAGAGCTACCGTAGTCTATCTTGTCAGCCACCATGCTTGCGACGGGTGTTCCACTCATGTCGAGGAAGATGAAGTTGTCCTTCAACGGATCGATCTCGAGGAAATCATCGATTTGCACGACGCTTTGGCTCGGTTCCTCTTCTTCTGTCGCTCCGGCTTCAACCACTTCCGGCTCGGCTTCACCATTCACTTCCTTGCGGCTGGCGTACTTGCCGGCGCCACGGATCGCGATCATGTAGGTGCCAGTAAGGAGGGCGGGTTCGAGCAAGTCCTTGCTGACGGTCAAGAAGCCGAGGTGGTAGAGCTCGTCGATCAGGGCTCCCTTGCGGAAGTCGCCGAGCCCGTTGGTCAAGAGCGACTCGACGGGGGTGAAGAGCACGTAGTCATAGCTGGTGATGACTGAATAGCCCGGGATCTCGGAGGTTCCCTCGGCGTACGTCCAGCGATCGCGGGCGATGACTTGGCTGGGCGCATAGGTCACGAGGCCATTGGCGTCGCGGCCGCGCACATCATTGTCGATTGCGCCTTGGGCGTTGAGAGCAAAGTCGAGACCCGGCTTCTCAGAGGCTGCGCAACGAAAGCCAACTAGCTGTGAGCGAATGTCGCGATCGAAGCCGCCGCGGGTTGAGCCGCGCGACAGAATGTATCCGTTCTGCTGACAGCCGCCGCGCATCACGCGGCGATCCGGACTCCACTTGGGCATGCGGTCGATCGTTTTCTTTAGACTGCCCTTGCCTACGGTGAACTTCTTGTGCTTCCAACCGGGGTACTGAAGGAACTTGGAGTCCGTCCATTCCCAAACGTTGCCCGCCAGATCATGAAGACCGTCCGGGCTGACGCCGTCGTCGCAGCTGCCGACCTCGAGTGCATCGCTGGTGGCGCGCATCTCTTTGGTCACAGCGAAGCCGCTTTCCCAATCTGCTCCCCAGGGGAAGTCGTTTTCCGTGTTGCCGCGAACCGCGCGTTCGAACTCGAATTCGGTGGGAAGGCGTAGGCCCGCCCAACGAGCGTAGGCCTTGGCCTGCGTATGGTCGATGTGAACCGCCGGTTTCTTAGCGACTGCCTCGGGCATGGTCCACTCGGTGTCCTTCCAGTTCTTATCCCACCATTCGGCATCGTCGAACACGATGCGCGGCGGGGCGGGTTCGCCGGCTTCCGCGGCTTTTCGCCGAAGAAGGCCCTGCTCCTCGACGAACGCTGCCCGCGCCGTATTGAGCAAGTCTTCCGCGAAAGCCAGCGGCGGTCGCGCGTTCGTGGCCATCACATATGCGCGGTACTGCTCGTTGGTGACTTCGCTCACCATCATGAAGAAGTCATCGACGGCAACCGTGTGCTGGGGGGCTTCGGAAAGTACTCCGCCCGCCGATTCGAGCGCCTCAGAGTTCTCCTCGATCAGCTTGACCAAGTCCTTGAAGTCCGTGCCGATTTTAGTGCGCCCGCCCTCGATGAGGACCATGCCGGGGGGCGAGAGGGTGTCAGTGGTGTTCGCAGGCTGAGTGTGCGAGGTCGTCAGGCTTCCGGCCGCAAGGGCCAAACTGGTCATCAGGAATTGCATGGACAACTCGGTCGAGGTTTCGGGAGAGGGCACTCAGTCCTTTAGGACGTACCTTTCTCCCTTGCGGTGTGAAATTTCGAAGGTGGCGGCCCAGATGGGACCACTGGGCCCCTATAGCGACGCGAAGCGCAGATGTTACGCGAGCCTTGCCCTACGTGCCGGAACAAAATGAGCGGACTGCCCCTCACTCCTTACTCGATCTTGACACCAGCCGCCAGAAGGTCCTTCTGGGGCTGCGCAATCCACTCTTCGCCGTGCACTTCGAGCAGTTTTTGGAACTCGTCGATCACGTCCGGGTCGAAGGCCGTGGCGCGATACTCCTTGAAAAAGCTCTGTGTCTTTTCCAACTCCCAGACCGGCTTGTAGGAGCGTTTGGTCGAAAGGCTGTCGAAAACCTCGACCACCCCCAGAATGCGTCCCGGGAGGCTGATTTCTTCGCGGCTGATACCGTAGGGGTAGCCCTTGCCGTCCCAGCGCTCGTGGTGCTCGGCGACGTAGGTGCAGACCTCCTTGAGATGGGGGTGAGCGCCCAGCTTTTCAGCGCCCAGGGCCGGGTGGCGCTTGACCTCCGCATACTCGGCATCGGTCAGTTTGCCCGGCTTGGTGAGAAAACCGAGATCGTCGAGATAAATTTTGCCGTAGTCATGGGCGATGGCGCCCAGCTCCAGGCGTTCCATCGTAAAGCGATCGAGCCCGAACTTCTCACCCAGGATTCTCGAGTAGCGGCGCGTACGCTCCGCGTGGCCCGCTGTGTAGGGGTCGACGCGCTCGATGGTGCTGGCGACCATCCCGGAGAGGATGTCGACGAGCTCAGTGAACTTCAGCGAGTGATCTCCCACGCTGAGCTGCCGCTCGCGCAGGGCCTTGTGCACCATCGCAGCCAGAATGACCGGGTCCACGGGCTTCTGCAGATAGTCCGTTGCGCCGCCCTTAATCGCTGAAACAGCGTTATCTAGGGCCGGGTAGCCCGTCATCAAGACGACCACCGCCTGGGGCTGGAGATTACGGCAAGTGGCCAGTACCTGATTACCCTCAGCGGCCCCGTCGAAGACCACATCCGTTACGACCGCGTCGTAGGTGATGGTCTCCAGCATCCGAATCGCTTCGGCGCTGGTGTTGCACAGGGTGACCGTGAAGCCTTGGGTTTCGAGAACAGCGCCCATCAAATCGATGGTCGTACGCTCGTCATCGACAAGCAGGACGTTGGGAAGTTGATCGCTCATCCCATTCTTGTACCAATCGAGAGTTGGCAGTGGAAGACGGCGGCTCGGAGCCTGGGCAATCTCCGCCGTCTTCCCGAATCGGAACTACGGCGTAAACAAAAGCGACAAGCCGTTCGACAGGTTGAAGCCGCTTCCACAGGATCCCGCCGTGTCGCGGAACCAGACCTGGAAGTTGAGCGAGCTGCCGGCGCCGAATCCGTAGCTTTGGCCGAGGAGCGGGCCCCAAGATGCTTGGCCACTTGCGCTCGGGGTGGCGACTTGCATGCGTACGATGGTTCCGCCTACGCAGCGCAGCCCATCACCGAAGCTGACCCCTGCTGCGAGTTGACTCGATCCGCTGAATAGAAGAGCTGGCGCGCCAGGAATCAGTCCTTCGGCATTGAAGGTCAATGTGTCAGCACTCACGCTGCTCGAATCAATGGCTGCGAGTGTTGCACCATTCGAGTTGGAGGTGGCGCAACCGGCTCCCGCTTGTCCGGTGTTTGCACAGGGGCATGCGTTCGACGTTCCATCGCCGAAGCAATAGGGAGCGCCAACGTCCTGGACATTGAGGTTGATGACATACACCGCGCCATAATTCCCAAAAGTAGTGTTCTGGGGCTGATCTCCATTGATGCCAGGGGAAGGGCTGTCTTCGGTTAAGGCCCCGACAGCGGCCAGTGTTCCGCTAGTCGCGACGTCCCAGCCGAAGTGATTCATGGTGGCTGTGTTCAACGCTTTCACGTAGGCCTCCTGGGTCCAGGTCGTTCCCGCGCGACGATAGATGTAGGCGGCTCCAGCCTTCCAGGGTAGTTGGAAAGATTCATCGCCATTCACGCCCGTGGATTGACCTCCCTCGCCAACTGCTCCCACGGCCAAGGTATCCCCGGACAAGCTGACGGAGGATCCAAACTGCCACTCGGGATGAGAGTTCGAAGCCTTCACGTAGGCCTCTTGACTCCAGTCAGAACCTGAACGATTGAAAACGTAAACCGCGCCGGTGTTGTACTTGGCGACTTGGGAGGGCGGGATTGTGGTTTGGTCTCCATTGGTGCCGCTGGAGATGCCGCCTTCAAAGCGTGCTCCGACGGCGACCGTGTCTCCAGAAATCGAGACCGTCTCACCGAAGGAGTCGCCTAGACCCGCGTTCGATGCCGACAGAATGGTTTGCTCTGACCAGGTCGTTCCGTTGCGAACAAAGACGTAAGCAGCCCCGGTTTGATAGACACCATTGACCCACTTTTAGGGAGAACCGAAGACGATCGTGTCCCCGGAGATCTCGACAGAGAAGCCATCGTCGGATTCTGATGTGCCTAAGTCCGACGGGATCAGCTGTGCCTGTTCGCTGCAGGTTTCGCCGTTTCTGACAAAGACGAAAACAGCCCCTATGTGGTTGGCATTGCTGGGAGCACCCACCACCATGGTGTCACCATCCATGGCGACAGCTTTTCCGAACCAGGCGTTCGCCGCAGAGTTGGCTGGCTTGATGTAGGCCTCTTGTGCGACCGTTGAGTCCGCGAGTGAGGAGGTAGCGAGGAGTGGCGAGCAGAGTAGAGCTGCTCCGATTAGAGATTTATTCATGTTGCGAGTACGAATTCAGTGTGAGTGTTGGTTTTGCGAGCGGGTGTCTCCAATGCTCGGCCACTCTCCAATGTCCGAACGATGGCAACACCCAGGATTCATGAAAGGCGCAGCGGGCATTCCGTGCGGCAAGGAACTGGAATCCGCAGGCCGCTTTACGGGTCAAAGAGGCCCTGTCAGCTGGAGCAGCACCCGCCCACTTTGTGGAGATCGCTCTACTTTCTTCCGTGAGGTTGCGTGCAGCCTTGGGCGGAGCAGAATGCAATTGCCTAGTGCTCTCCATCTAGCTGACGGATCGAGGTGACATTGAATCCTGCACTCACCCTGTTCTAACTGATGGGAAGGTGTTTCGCCCTCCGGGTGGCAGCTGGGGCGATTGTCGATCTTGTGGCTCAGAGCTGGATTCGCCGCAAGTGCTCGGGGGTGGCTGGGGAGCAGCGGAGTTCGTTGCCTTCTCCAGGGATGACTGGGAAGGACTGTCTTTGTCCATAGCTGGAGCAGGAGAAGAGGGATTGCAGAGCGTCGCTGTGGAATCGGAAGCCACTTCTCTGTGTCCCTGATTTCAGCTGATGGGCCAATGCTCATCGAGATTGGTTATCCTTTGGGCATGGCACTCAATGTGAACACGGGGGAGTGGACAGTCTCCCCGGAAGAAGATGGGGAGCGACTGGATCGCTTCATTGCTGGACTGATGAAGGATTGGTCGCGCTCCAAGGTCCAAGGATTTATCAAGGATGGAATGGTCACGGTGGCGGGCGAGAAGCAGTTGAAACCCAGCGCGCTCTTGACTGGCGGCGCCTCGATCGTTGCCGAGTTCCCTGTTTATGCGCCGCGCGCGTCGCGAGCTGATTCTGACAGGCTCTTGGATGTGATCTTTGAGGACGACGACCTGTTGGTGGTTGGCAAACCCGCTGGCCTCTTGTCCCATCGCCGCGATGGGGGCTCGGAGATCTCGCTCGCGGAGTTGGCGGATGCGCACTGCGGGCCCTTGCCTTCACCACAGGGTGATAATCGGCCGGGTATTGTTCACCGCCTCGATCGTGAAACGAGCGGCGTGATGGTTCTCGGGAAGACCGAAAAAGCGATGAAGAACATCATGCGTCAATTCAAAGCGCGTGAAGTGAAGAAGACTTATGGGGTGCTTGTTACTGGCAAGCCGCGGTTCCTCTCCGACTGGATTGACGAACCCCTGGGCCGGAGCACTAGGCATCCCGACCGCATTAGTGTTCTCGACGAGGACAGTGGCGGCAAGCCTGCGTCGACTCTGTACGAGGTGCAGGAGCGCTTCAACGGCTTCGCATTCTTGCACTGCACACCAAAGACGGGCCGCCAACATCAGATTCGCGTACACATGAATGCCGTTGGCATGGATGTGCTTGGCGACCGCGTTTATCACGTGCGCAACTCAACCAATCGGAAGTTGCCTTATGAGGCGCCCCGTCCGCACCGTCAGATGCTGCACGCGCTGCGTTTGGAGTTTACGCACCCGACGTCAAAGGAAAGGGTCCACTTTGAGAAGCCGCTCCCGCTTGATTTCGTGACTTTGCTCGACTGGCTGCGCGAAAACGAGAAGGCGAGCTAGCGCCGCTTCACAAAAGCTGGGTCGATGTATCGTACGCCCAGCTTCTGGGCAATTTCGCGTTCCTCGGGAGTCGGCACTCCAACTTCGAATTGGAGACCGAGTTGCTTGGTGAAGCACTCGCGCACCAACTTGGCGAGGCTCGCGGGATCGACCTTGCCCGCACTCTCTTGCAGAGTGGCAATGTCGCCTTCGAGCTTGGAGCTGGCCAATTTGATCGATCCGTGGTGTAAGACGCGCCCATCCTTGCGACGCTGCGCTGAACCAACGCCCTTGCGGTCGTTCCAAACCAAGTCTTCGCAGCTTGACTTGTGAAAGCACATGCCCGTGTCCGTTCGTTCGGATTCGAGCACGACGCCCTTGCCGCGGATTTTCGCCGCAACGCCGAACTCCGCCAGTGCCACCGCGATCGCTTTGTGAATGCGTTGGTAGGACTCGCCGATCTTGCCGCGGAATAACGCGTTGCTGAGCGGAGCTACGAAGGAGTAGGTCAACTCGTTCACGTGGTGAATCGCTCCGCCGCCGGTTATGCGCCGGACCACTGCGCCAGCGGATTCGGTTCCTTGCACCTCTGCATACTTTTGAAAGTAGCCCAAGGAGAGGGTGTCTGGCTTCCAAGAATAGAAGCGCAGCGTGGGCTGGGCTGTCGGATCAAGCAGCAGTGCTTCATCCAAGCCCATATTAAAGGAAGCTGGCGCTCCCCATGTTGTGATCGAGCGCCAGACTTCCATGATTGAAACGTTGGGGAACTAGTTGGGGCTCGCGTAACGCAGGATCGGCTGCTTCACAGCGCGACCCTCGTCCAAGCGGCCAACGGGAGTCGTTACGGGAGCGTTGTGGAGCTTTTCGGGATCGGTCTTGGCTTCCTCGGCGATCAGCAGCATATCTGCGATGAAAGCGTCGAGGGTTTGCTTGGACTCGGTCTCGGTGGGCTCGATCATCATCGCTTCAGAAACCACTAGCGGGAAGTAGATCGTCATCGGATGGTGTCCGAGATCGATCAAGCGCTTGGCAACGTCTGTAGCGTGGATGCCCTGTTCGCGTTGGTTGCGGTTGTTGCAAACGAACTCGTGCATGCAGATGCGATCGTAGGGCACGTGGTAGGCTTCGTTGAGCTTGACGCGAATGTAGTTGGCGTTGATCACTGCGTTCTCGGCCACGCGTTTGACGCCTTCCGCACCGAGTCGGCGCAGGTAGGAGTAAGCACGCACTAAGACGCCGAAGTTACCAGGCCAGCCGCGCAACATGCCGATCGAATCCGGCGTGTCGTAGTCGAGGGTCAGGCCCTTCTCGTCTTCGACGACGCGCGGCGAAGGCAGGTAGCGTTCCAACTCTTGCGTGACGCAGATCGGACCCGCGCCCGGCCCGCCGCCGCCGTGGGGCGTCGAGAAAGTCTTGTGCAGGTTGATGTGCATCATGTCGACGCCGAAGTCCGCCGGACGCGCGATGCCCATAATGGCGTTCAGGTTGGCGCCGTCCATGTAGACCAAACCGCCAGCGGCGTGAACGATCTCACAGATTTCGGCGATGCTGGTTTCGAACAGTCCCAGGGTGCTGGGGTTCGTGATCATCAAGACCGCGGTGTCTTGGCCGACCTTAGACTTGAGATCGTCGAGGTCGACCAGTCCGTCCGAGCCCGACATGATCTCTACCGATTTCAGACCAGCAATCGCAGCCGAGGCAGGGTTTGTGCCGTGTGCTGAATCGGGGATCAAGACCTTGGTGCGTCCGGAATCGCCCAACTTGTTGAAGTGCGCATGCGCGACGAGCAGGGCCGTCAATTCGCCTTGCGCTCCCGCGGCAGGGTGCAGGGTCACTCCCGGCAAGCCGGTGATCGCGCCCAGTCCTTCCGCGAGCTTCTGCATTAAGCGCAGAGCGCCTTGCACACGACCCGTATCCTCCTCCGGGTGAATGTCCCACATACCCGGCAACTGAACGATTTGTTCGTTCGTCAGCGGGTTGTACTTCATCGTGCAGGAACCGAGCGGATAGAAGCTATCTGAGATTGAGATGTTCTTCTTCGACAGTAATACGTAGTGGCGTACTAAGTCTAACTCGCTGACTTCCGGCAGCATCGGCGCTTTAGCGCGCATGGCGCCCGCGGGCAATGCGCTCAAGTCGGGGGCGGGAACGTCGAGTTTTCCGAGGCGCAGGGTGCGACGACCTTTGCGGCTCTTCTCGAACAGTAATGTGTCCTTGTTCATATTCTGATTGCCTACCTAAGCGACCGGCGCAGCGGCGGCGATATTCGAGAGGGTTTTGACAAGCGTGTCGATCTGTTGACGCGTCGTCGTTTCGGTGAAGGCCAATAGCAAAGCGTTGTCTCCGAGTTCCGGATACCAACGGACAAGGTCGAGGCCCCCGATCATACCGGCGCGGTCGATGGCGCGGTTGACTTCCGCAGCGGGTACCGGGCAACGCAAGACGAATTCATTGAAGTGTCCTGAGTCTGCGTAGGGCAGGTCGAAGCCTTCGAGAGCACTGAGCTCCTTGGCCGCGTACTGCGCCTTGGCCAGCGAATAGATCGCAACCTCTGCCAAACCCTCTGGTCCGGCCGCCGCCATGTAGATGGCGCCGCGCAAGGCGATCAAGGCGTTGTTGGTGCAAATGTTGCTGAGAGCCTTCTCGCGGCGAATGTGTTGTTCGCGGGTTTGGAAGGTCAAGGCGAAGCCGCGGCGTCCCTGATCGTCGACCGTCTGGCCAACAATTCGGCCGGGCATTTTGCGCACGTGCTTTTGAGCACAGGCGAAGAGTCCGAAGGAAGGACCACCAAATGCGGGCGCGGTTCCCAGGCATTGTCCGTCGCCGACGGCGATGTCAAAGCCCGCTTCGCCGGGACTCTTGAGCAGGCCCAGTGACGTCGGGTAAGCGCTGCAAATTGAAATTGCACCGGCTTCCTTGGTCTGTTTCGCGATGTCATCGAGGTCTTCGATTACGCCTAGCGTATTGGGGTTCTGCACAAGCACTGCGCAGGTGTCCGAGTCGAGGAGCTCATCCAATTGGGTGCGACCGTCCGCGCCGAGAGGCGCCTCGACCACATCCATATCCGTCCAACGTAAGTAGGTCTCGAGCGTGCGACGCGTGTGCGGGTGAACGCCGTGGGAGACGACGACCTTGGTCCGCTTGCGCACCAGATTCGAGGCCATGATGACCGCTTCCGTTGCTGCGCTGCAGCCGTCGTACATGGAGGCGTTCGCGATCTCCATGCCCAAAAGTTCCGCAACCATCGTTTGGAACTCGAAGAATACCGTCAACGTTCCCTGGCTGCCTTCCGGCTGATAGGGAGTGTAGGCAGTGACGAATTCGTGGCGGCTCTGTAATGAGTCGACCACCGTCGGAATGAAGTGGCGGTACATGCCTGCGCCCAAGAACGAGCCTTTGTCCAAGGTGGAGTTCCACGCGGCCAGCTCGGCCATCTCGGTGCGTAGCTCGTCCTCGGAAAGTCCGGCGTCGATCGGCAGGGCTCCTTTGAGGCGTAAATCGGCGGGGATCTGCTCAAACAGTTCGTCGACCGTCTTCACGCCGATCGCGGCAAGCATCTCGGCGCGATCAGAGTCAGTGTTTTGGATAAAGGGCATTGTTCGGGACGTGTAGAGTTCTAGGCCTTCTCTGCGAGGTTGGATTCGTAGCCAGCGAGGTCAAGCAGACCGCTGGTGTCCTTGTTGGACAATTTGATTTTCACCATCCAGCCACGCTCCCAGGGATCCTCGCCGAGGACTTCCAGGTGATCTTCGATGGCTGCATTGACCTCCATCACTTCACCAGCGAGGGGCGTGTTGAGGTCGGCTACGGCTTTGACGGATTCGATCTCGCCAAAAGTTTCGCCGTCTTCCAGCACGCGGCCGACTTCCGGGAGGTCGCAGTAGACGAGGTCGCCTTCGTTGCCGTTGGAAAGTTCCTCAACAGCAAAGTCGGTGATGCCAATCGTTCCGACGTCGCCGGAGACTTTGATCCATTCGTGAGATGACAGGTAGTGACGGTCGTTGGGGCGCATGTTTTGCAGTCCGTTGGGTTCTGAGGGGTTGTTGAATGAAGAAGGAAGTCCGACGCGCGGCTTACTTCCGTGTACGTGAGTAGAAGGGGAGAGCGCAGATTTCGATCGGTTGGCGTTTACCGCGGATGTCCATCTCGAGCTCGCGGCCCGGGGTGGCCAAGTCCACAGGAACGTAGCCCGAACCGATGTTGGTGTCCAAGGTCGGGGAAACCGATCCAGAGCAAACCTCGCCGACTTGTTCGTCGCCGTTGTAAATCGTGTAGCCCTGTCGCGGAACGCGTTTGCCGCTGGTGGTGAACCCAACGATTTTTCGTGTGGGGCTCTTGCGGATCGCTTCGAGGGCGTCGCGTCCGATCCAGTCACCTTTTTCCTCGGCGAAGGAGATTGCGAAGCCAAGGTCCGCTTCGACTGGATTGTGGCTCTCGTCGATTTCGTGTCCGTAGAGCGGCATACCTGCTTCGAGGCGCAAAGTGTCGCGTGCTGCCAAACCGATGGGCTGCGCACCGGCGTCCTTGCCAGCTTCTAAGATGCCGTTCCAAAGCTTTTCAGCATCGGCATTCGGGAAATACAGCTCGAAGCCATTCTCGCCCGTGTAGCCCGTGCGGCTGATTCGCATATTCTCGATGGTACAGACCGTGCCGAAGGTGAACTTGTAGTAACCGAGCTTCGACAGATCGCAATCAGTGGTGACAGTACCGAGCACCTCCAAGGCATTGGGGCCTTGCAGGGCAATCATCGTTTCGTCGGGGGTACGATTCTCAATCGTCACATCGAAGCCTTCGGTGTGAGCATGCATCCACTCGAGCACGGCATCGGTGTTGGAAGCGTTGACCACCAGGTAAACCTCGTCTTCGCCACGATAGACGAGGAGGTCGTCGATCGGGTTGCCGTTCTCTTTGCAGAACAGGGTGTAGCGAATCGAGTTTTGCGGGATGCGCTCGACGTAGTTGGTGGCGATGGAGTCGAGATAGCGGACTTGGTCAGCACCGCGCACCGAGATGCGACCCATGTGACCGAGATCAAAGAGTCCAGCCTTGGTCCGCACGCGCTTGGCCTCTTCCAAAATGGCTCCGTACTGCACCGGCATGTGCCAGCCGCCGAAATCGACCATCTTGGCCCCAGCTTGTTCGTGAACGTTGTGAAGCGGTGTTTGTTTCATGTCTGCTTGGTGAGGGCGCGCACTGGGCTGCGTCATCTGGAAGCTGTGTACTATTAAATGTTGTGAATTAAAATCAGGGGCGCCACAGCCATACGGCTAGCGGCGCCCCTGTTCGAATGTCTCGCCCGTGGGCGACTGTTCAGGAGTGGATCAGACCTGGGTCCTTGGTGCCTGAGAGATTCGTCCGATTGCTCGAACTTGCCCCTTCGGCGTTCGGTAGGCACTGGCCCCCGAAGCTCTCCCGCAGGTCTGCGGTGTTCCGGAGGAGAGAATAGTCCATCGAGGCTCTCCCGCCAAGACTGATTAGGGGGGGGCTGGGGCGATTCTCCGCCCCAGGGCAGATCCGGGGGTAGTTTTGACATGGAGCCTTCCGCTCTCCTCTGAGTTCTTCTCTGCAACCTGACTTTCATGCGCCTATCCACCGCCAAGCTGGCCACATTCGCCCTATGTCTGGCTTCATCAGCTGCGCCAGCCCTCGGATTTCAGTTCGCGGAACCCTTTGAGCCCGGCTTGCGCTGGATCCATGCGGAAAGTCTTACATCTCCCGCGATCCCGACCCGCGTCAGCTTTGCAGCTGGTGGCGAGCTGGTTTGGGTGGGAACGGAGGTGGCGAACAAGCGCCTGCATCTATTCGCGGGCCCCAATTTCGGAGTCACCGATCCGGTTCTGACGGATGTCAGCGTCTCTGGAGCCTCGTACATTCTCGATGTGAAGGCGGGGCGCGAGGCGGATCAGCTCTTCGCGTTGGTGCAATTCCCGGAGCCCGATGAGGCGAGTCGCCGCACGACGGTGATGCGTCACGACGCCTTGGCTCCCGCAAGTGGAGCAATCTTCGATGACGAGTGGACCTATTCTTTTAGCTTCGTCGCCAATGGATTGGCTTTGATGGATGTGGCTGACCAAGGGCAAGTCGTGGCGGTCGCCGTTGTTCAGAGTTCTGCTCGATTCGTGCGCGTGCTTCATCTCGACGGTCCGAGCGGCGCGCCCTTGATGACCTATGACATGCAATCCGTTCTCGGTTTGGGGGCGCTTGCGCTCTCCGGAGATGGAAAGGTCACGGCAGTTTGTGCCGAGAGTCGACTGATCCTTCTCGACCAATGGGGAGGGTTATTGCACGACGAAGCCTTGAGCGGACCGGCATCGACCTTGGCGCTCAGCCAGGACGGTTCACGGCTTATTGTTGGGC
This sequence comes from Planctomycetota bacterium, assembly GCA_047639675.1. Classification (GTDB taxonomy): domain Bacteria; phylum Planctomycetota; class UBA1135; order UBA1135; genus JABACD01. The sequence goes on from JBLIOI010000018.1 coordinate 21,603, forward strand.
TGGTCGGAAGCTTACTGGTTTACGATTTCGACGGCAGTGCTTACCAGCTCGTACACACCCACACCGGGGGCACGAATGAAGCGGTCAAGCAAGTGGCTGTCAGCGACGATGGTCAAACCTATGCTGGAACTTGGTATCGCTTCCTAAGCGTCGATCAAACGCGCTTCGAGGTCTATGGCGGAGCCACGCACACGATGCTCAATCAGGTGCTGCAACAGGGCAGCGCCGGAAACTTCCAAAACGCTCCTGTCGCGGTTGAGATGACAGCAGATGGCCGGCGCATCGCCTTCGCTTCCTGGGGGCAGGGGACTGACTTGCCCGAAGTGGTCTTGGTTGAGCGTGGGGTTTCTGAGCCGCTCCTCGAGGTCGACCTACCGGGCAGTGCGATGGGCATCGACTTGGACCCGAGTGGTACTCAGATCGCTTTGGTAGCGAAGAATTTGCACGCTAACCAATTGGGGACGACTGGCGAAGTTCGCCTCTATTCAACGGGAGAGCGAGATCTAGAGCTGAAGAGTCCAGTTCGGGTCGGTGGTGATTTAGAAGTGGCTTCGATCAAGCCGGGCGCCAAGCTAGCTCTATTCTTAGTTGGACAGCGAGCCAAGTCGCCGATCGCTATGCCTGGAATGTTGGGGGAGCTGCACTTGGCGCGCAACAATGGACTGCACGTCTACGGGCGTGTCACTGACTTGAATGGACGGGCGGACCTCTCCGTTCCTGTGCCTGCTCAGTCGACCATGATTGGTTTCGAGCTTGCCGTACAAGTTGCAAACCGAGTCAGCGGTCAAATCGTGTTCAGTGACACGGTTCTTGACCCGTTGATTTTCTAGGTGCGTTAGGAAAAACCTTCCGGCATCGACATTGGCGAAGCCCTGCTTACCGCGGGCTGTCACGCCCTGCAGAGCGCATGACGGGAGAATGGCCGTAGTCGCGGCATTCTATCTAGGGGCAGGCCATTCTGTTAAGCATGGAACAAGCTGCGCGAAATAGGAACTTCGTTTCAAGAAGGTCTGATCGGTCGTCGATTAGGGGCACAAGCGGAACTCGTATCTGATTGCGGGTCCACTCTCCCTATATACCTAACTGACGGGCAGCCTCCCTCCCCGGGATGCCGCTTTTGGCAGTACCACTCTATCGATGCACATGAGGACGTTCCCTATGAACCTCGCGCACGCTATCCGTTGCACTCTGTTAAGCGGGCTTGCCGTATTTGCCGCTAGTTGTTCAAGCGGATCAGGCGGCGGCACGTCTGTCGGCACTGTTCAAAGCAGCCTTCAGGACCTGACGTTGGACCCGGACGGGACAACAACGGTAATTACGTTTACCCAAGCGCCGGGGGCCGTTGACAGCTCCTATTTTAGCTCTGACGGCGGCCAAACTGTCAGCACGGCATCCGCGGTCGGCAATGTCGCTACCGTTGTCTGGAACACTCGCGTCTCTCCAAGCGACGTGATCTCCGTGACGGGCATGCCGGGAATCTACGATGGGGCAACGACGCCCACGAGTAGCGATACTGGTGCGCCGACGTTCTCCATCACGAACACTTCAATGGTTGCGGGCCTTGGTGGCGACACCATCGAGGTTACGTTCTCTGGTCCAAGGGTCGACGAGATCGATGCAGAAGACTTCACCAGTTGGACCTTGAAGATTGGAACGACTACGCTTGACCTTACGGGGTCAACTTTCGTTCTCGATACGAACACACAAGTGATGGCGATGACGCTGGGCGCGGAAGCGAACCTGCACCCAGCCTTCACCCTGGCTGCGACGAGCTTGGTTAGTGTTTCCGATACGGTGGTCGCAGTGACCCCCGTTGCTGGAACAGCTTCGGGTGACGCGTCAGCGCCGACCCTGACCGGCGTGACTCAGAACTTGGCCGCCGATGAGTACGGCCGCGTGGTCGACTTCACCTTCAGCGAGGCGATGGATCCTGCGTTTAGCGAGAAGATCGCTAACTTCGGGGCTTCCGGAAGCAATGTCCCGACTACGGTGACTCAGCCTTCTGCTGGTATCTTGCGTGTGACCTTTAACTCGACGGTGTTGCCCGGCACGGCGACTGTAACGGCCAGCAACATGATGGACGTCCACGGAAACACCGTGAGTGTCCCGACCTCGGCTATTACCCAGCCTTCACCGGTTGCGAGTACTTTTTCGACGAACAGCGCCGTTACGGTTAGCGACGTTGGCGGTGATTACATCGAGGCTGTGTTCTCACAAGGATTCATGCCTGCTTCAGCTGTCGACGACACCAAGTGGTCGCTCGTGGTCGATGGAGACACCATTACAATGGGCAGTCAGACGTTGAGCTACGACTTCTTGCTGAAGAAGCTGCGCATTGACCTAAATTTCGACATGGTGAACGGAACGGCCTTCACTTTGACCGGCGTGAGCGTGGTGGAAGTGGACGGGCAGACTTTCTCTAGCCCCGGCGCTAGTACGGTCAGCGGGGACGTGATCAAGCCGACTATCATCAGCGTGGTTCAGAACAGAACGCAGGATCCGACGGGTTATACCCTCGACGTATCCTTCTCCGAGGACTTGGAAGGAACTCCGGTTGCGAACACTGCCAACTGGGCTGTTCCCGGTCTGACCGTGGCGAGCGCAACCTTGCTCGGCACGCCGAATAAGGTGCGCGTTGTCCTCACGGGTGGTGCCGCTGTTCCAGGAATCAACACCCTGAGTTCCTCGAACCAGGTTGACCTCGCCGGCAACGCCATCGTGGCTGTAACCGGCAGAGCGATGACCTCCACTGACAGCAGTACTCCGAGTATTATCTCTGCAGCAGCGAGCGCTGCGGCGGGTGCCGACAACGATACTGTGACGGTTTGGTTTGATGACTTCATGGTCGGAACGCAGGTGGAGGATCCGACCTTCTGGACTTTGGAATCGCCCGCGGGCAATACGCTCAACACCACCGGTGCGACGGTCGTCTACAACGACTCTGCTCGCAGCGCAGTGCTCACGCTCGACGCGAACGACGTGAACTTCGAGCTGGGCAATGCTTTCAAGGTCACGATGGACACGATGACGGACATTTCCGCTAACACCGTGACAAGTGACTTCCAATCTGGCGCAATCGCTTTCGAGCGTGTCTTGCCTTACGCCCACGCTGCTTGGCGTGACAACAGCGTCAGCACGCGGCTGGTTATGCGCTTTAGCGAGCACATGAACTATCTGACGGACCTCTACGACGCTAGCATCAATGCTGATGGCGTTCGCTATATTGTGCGCACAAGTGGTGGAGCCCTTCGGGGTTCACCGACTACGGCAACGGTCCTGGACAGCGGCCTTGGTGTTCAGTTGGACTTCGGATTCGTGATCAACGCCTCGGACACCATGGACGTGATGGGCTTGACCGACTTGGTTGGCAACTACATGTACCCTGGTTTGGCGATGGCTCTTCCGATCGAGGATGTGGCTGAGCCGGACTGGGGAGCACAATCCGCTCCCTTGTTGGCCGTCCCTGGCGAACGAAACGATGTGATCACTCTGATCTTCGATCGTAACCTGACTCCGTGGGGGACCGAGGACTATCGGAACTTTACGATCAACGATGGCAGTGTTGACATCGACCTGAGCGGCGCAAGCTTTGCTTTCGACGGTATGGACACGGTTGTGATCACCATGGACTCCAATTCGGCTTCTTCATTGAAGAAGGACGTCACCCACAGCTTTAGTGTTGATGGCTTGCGCACTGTACAGGGTGTGGCGATGTCCTCTTCCTCGGCTTTGCCTGGCAACGCTGTGACGGGGGATATCACGACTCCTCCAGCCATCGCTAGCTTCGGCGCTAAGATCGACCGTTCCTTCACGAACGCGATTCTGGTCTACGTTGATGAGGCTCTCGATCCTGTGGCCTCGGAGAGCGAAGGCAGCTGGCTTTACAGTGGAGCTTCTCCGACTAGTGCCACTACTGTCGATCCGACGACGATGCGTTTGGTCTTTGCAGTGGCTCCTGCCTCCGGCTCCAACTTGGCCTACAACTTGATAGACCTTGCTGGAAACGCAACTGGCGCAGGTGCGCATGTTGTGGCTGCCAGCGAGACCATTGCTCCGATTCTAAGTAATGTCTCCGGAACCTCTGTGCCCGGGGAGGGAGGTGACTACATCACCGTAGCTTTCTCCGAGCCCGTAGATACTGGGAGTGGCCTGCTAGCGAGCAACTACAGCGTTCTCAACGGCGGCAGCTCGGTTGCGATTGTTTCAACAGGAGCCTGGTACGAGAGCGCGACCTACTCGGTCAATTTCTACCTGGCATCAGGAGTTGAATTGAATTCGAGCCAAAGTGTGAGTGTGACAGTGGATAGCATCACAGATCACAGTCTCAACATGATGGCAAGCCCTGTGACCTTGAGCGGCACAGTAACGGGTGACACGAGTACGCCTCCGGCGGTCACTGGTGCCTATGCGAACTTCCGTGAGAACGTCTACGGCCTGTTCGTTGACGTCCTGTTTAGCGAAGCTCCGGACTCAACGTTCATCACGAACCCCCCTAGCTGGAACATCACAGGTGGTGGTGCTCAGGTGGTACTGGGTGTAACCAGGGTCAGTGAAAACGAGTATAGGGTCTCGCTCTCAGGCGCTCTCAACGCTGGCGAAGAGCTTGAAATCGTCACGGGCCTACCGGACTTGGCCGGCAATGTAGCCGGCTCAGCGATCCCGGTGACGGTTGCTGAGTAGACTGCTCTGAAAAAGAGACGGCCCTGAAATAGGGTCGTGTCAAAGAGGCCCGTTCTCCTCGGAGGGCGGGCCTCTTCAAGTTCTCGACGAGACTTTCACGGTGAGCTTCAGAATCGGGCTACTGCGGCCCGATAGCGACAATAGGGAAACAGCTCGGGGGTCGCCCGCCTGTGCACCAATTTATAAGACTCGGGAATCAAGCTTTGCATTCGACATCAACAGAAGACCGTTTGCTCGTGGATGGGGTTGTGGACGTACTCACCTGCGCCATCGCGGGTGAAGACTGCAATGAAGAGACCCTCCGGGGACAGCTTCAAGTTGCGGTAGATGAATACGACGGCCGTGATGCTGAAGCCATTGGGCGCGCGCTCGTTGAGAGCCTGTGCGAGGATCCCGGGGATGTTCGCCAGCTGGAGGCGCTGCTGCTCTTGAGCTTGGCACATCCGGAAATTCTTGGCACCTATCACATCTCGCTGGGAGCGGAAGGTCGCCGTCTGTGCGTCTTGCTCGAGAACAATGGCGAGGCTGGCAGGGCTAGAGGGATGCTTGAACTCTTGGCCACTGAACTGCCAAAGGATCGCGAAGTCCAGCAGGATCTAGCGAGCTTTATGCGCCGCTCAGGCAATGTGGACGAATTGGTCGAGCGTTGCTTGATGCGCGCAGAGGTGGAGGCCGATGCGGGGCGAATATCGGGGGCTATTTCCTCGTTGCAGGAAGTGCTCCTGCACGATCAATCGCGTCGTGACGTTGCCAAAAGAATTCGAGACTTGCGCTTCGCGGAAGTCGCGACTCAAACGGCAGTCAGGCGCCGGAACCGACTCATTCTTCTGGTTGTGGCTGTGACCACGACTGTGACTGCACTGTTCTTGCGTGAGACTAAGATTCGCGAAGGCTATGCGGCTTTGCCACCGGTCGAAATCAACGACGAAGCTGCCCTTGGTTCCAGGATTTCTGGGATTGACAGCTTGATCGCCAGCAATCGCTTTTGGTTTGGCATGTTCAGCGTGGTCGATGAGCGCAGCTATCTGAATAAGCGCAAGGAGAACTTGGAATCCAAGCTCGTTGCCGCCGCCCGCGAGAAAACCGGTCTCGAAGCTCAACGCCAAGAGAAGGCAGAGTCCTTACGTCTGAAGGCGATCTCCTCGGTCGCGGCAGGACAACTTGATTTTGCCAAGGTGCAGTTTCGTGAAGCCTTGGATTGTTCGAACGCTGGTTGGGATCACCGCGAGCGTATCGAGGCCAACATCGCGGCTATCGACAAACTCTTGAGAGAGCGTGAATGATGCTTGAGCGATTACTTTCTAAGGGACGCGTCCGAAACGCAGCGAGGCGCCTAGCTTCATCGCCCTCGGCCCCAAATTATGTACTTCTAGCTCAGGCTTATGTCGCAGCGGGGCGTTTGCCCGAGGTGATCAAGGTCTGTGTTGAGGGATTGAAGCTGCACGCGGGTAGCGCTGAGCTTGAGCGCTTGCACAATCGTGCGGCGACTCTCTCGCGAGAAGACCGTGTGCGCGAGTTGCAGCGCGAACTGAAACATTCGCCGCGTCCGGCTCTTTGGAAAGAGCTGTGCGATATCTTGCTTGCAGCGGGCTTGCTCGCCCGTGCGGAGAAGGTCGCTGAGCAATGGTTTGATGATTGCGAAGACGATGAAGCTCTTTTTCATCGGGCCACGGTTCGTTCGGAGCGTTACTTTGCCGACCGCCGTCGCGATGATGCGCGCGTAGCCCTGGAGCTCTTAAACGCTTATACACGCAAGGGCAGGGCGAGCGAAAAGGCGCTGCGCCTAAACCTCCTGATCTACAGCCGCTGTGGGGCCTGGGTCGAGGCACGAACTCTAATCGCACGCCTCTTGGAGCTTAGTCCTGGCGATCCCAGTCTAGAGGCTCGCTTTCGCACGGTAGCGTCGATGGCTGAGAACTCAAAGTCTCTCGATCAAGCGCTGCGTGAGGTTGAACGAACTGGCAAGTTCGTCGACGACGAATTGGTCACTGAGCGCCGCGACTCGGCGCCGTCTATTAGGCCCATGCTGCAAGAAATTGCAGCGCTGCCGCAGGTTAACGGTGCTTTCTATGTGAAGGGCGGCACTGCCTTGGTTCAGGGGCCGCGTGGCGCAAGCGCTGAGCGCTATGCGCGCGGCGTACGCGAGTTGGTGAGTTCCACTCGTGGCTTCGCCCGTCGCTTGGGCCTTGGGCAACCCCTTGAGATCTTGCTCGAAGGAGATTTTGGCAACCTTTCCATCAAACCAGGTTCTATCGGCGCAGCTGCCGTTTGGAGCTCCGGACCGCCGAATGCAATGGTGGAGCGGGCTCTGGCAAGACTCGCTGGCTGCGAGAGTCAAACAACCGAGACAAACGCGTGAAGAAAGTCCTCGACCCCCTGGCGCAGGTCCCTGGTGTGCGACGTGCGATGTTGATTTCGCGCGATGGCGTGCCGATCACCTATATGACGAATTCAGACCAGGTGTCTCGCGGTGATCCGCGTCCTTGGGCTGATTCTTCGGAGGATGTCAGCGCCTTTGCCGGAATGGCCGCCAGCCTGCTCTCAGGCATTGAGCGCGCAGTGGATCCGCTCTCCTGGGAGGCTCCGCAACGAATCGTCATGCGAGCAGCCCGTGGCACGCTGATTCTGCTCAGGATGGAACGAGCTACGCTCACAGTTGAACTCGTACGTGGCATGGCGCCGGAAGACTTGCGCCTGCCGATGGAGTCGGTTGTTGCACGCTTGCAGCGCCTGTTCCCACGCGAGTCGAGCACAGTCACTTCGGCACCCGTTGTCGAGGATGTTGAAGATCCGCCCGGCCCGCTGCCGAGCGAGAATGTTAAGCCTGACATGCGGTTGGGTTTGAAAACACCTACCGGGAATCCAGTCCCCGAATCTACTACGGAAAGCTAAATGGTTCAGATCAACTTCGCCAAGAAGCAGGTCAACGCAAAGATCGTCTATTATGGTCCCGGCATGTCGGGCAAGACGACAAACCTTGAGGTCATTCATCAGAGAGCGCCAGCGGGCAATCGCGGTGACTTGACGAGCATTAGCACAGAGGGCGACCGAACACTGTTCTTCGACTTCATGCCGCTCGACCTCGGAACGGTTGCTGGGATGCGGACCTGCTTCCAGATCTACACTGTTCCTGGTCAGGTCTATTACAACTCGACTCGTAAGCTTGTCTTGCAAGGAGTTGATGGTGTGATCTTCGTCGCCGACTCGTCTCCCAATATGATGGATGAGAACCTGGAGTCGCTTGCGAACCTGGTGGAGAACTTGGCGGAGTACGGGCGGTCAATGGAGGACATGCCTATGGTCATCCAGTACAACAAGCGAGACATCCCCGGCGCCCTCTCGATCGAGGAGTTAGAGGAGAAGCTGAACCTACATGGTGCTCCGGCATTCGAGGGAATCGCCAATACCGGCCAAGGCGTCTTTCCGACCTTGAAGGCTGTGGCCGCGACTGTTCTCGATTCCTTGCACAAGCAGCAAGGCGAGGCCTCTTCCGCCGAACCGCTGCGGAGTGATTCAGCGCAAGCGAGTGCCGCTTCGGCGCCCGCAGCCGCAGCCGCACCCGCACCCGCACCCGCAGCGCCGGGGTCGATTTCGAGGGCGGCTCCCGCACCAGTAGTTCCGGTAGTAGCGCCCGCACCGGCGACATCCGGATTCGATGCACCTCCGCCGTTACCGAAGGCACCGGGCAAGGCCGCAGCTCCCGCTGAGTTCGAGGTTGCGGCCCCGATGGCTTTGGCCGGGCCCAGCGTGCCGGCACCGGAGCCCAAGCGTCAGTCGATTTCAATGAGTCAGACTGGTTTTCACAAAGCACCGTCGGTTCCGCTTCCGGGTGCGAGCGGGAGTGATGTGTCGGGCTTGCCCGCTCAGCCTGCTGTTTCTGCACCCGAGCGCCAAGCAGCGCCGCAGCCTGTGGCACAGTCGCCTGCGCCGGGTCTAACTATGGCGATGCGTCCGCAACCCCTTGCGCAAGCTCCAGCTCCGCAAGCTCCAGCTCCGCAGCCGATGAGGCAGCAGCAAGCCCCGGTTCAACATGCCGTACAAACCGCGGCTCCGGCTCCCGTGAGCACTCCCACATCGATGATGGGTGTAGACGCTGGCACGAAAGTGCCGAAGCGGCGGGCACCTACCTCGCGATCGTTCAGCAGTTCAGCTCCGCGCCCCGCGCCCAAGCGCAAGCAGAGCACGGTGGTTACGGGAATGATTGTCGTGGCCTCGGTCGTTATTGGCGCTGTCCTCGGCAGCTTTGTCCTCTCTATCCTTTAGTAGGAGTCTCATGACCTCAGATCAAAAACTACGCGAAGAGCACATGTGCTTCTACACGAAGGATGTTGCGCTATTGGATGAAGAGCTTGATGGGTTCCTCGAACTCTCGGGCGCTCGTTGCGCGCTGCTTGTCGATCGCAGTGGCCACATGGTTACGCGGCGCGGGACTTCCCTTGAGGGATCGCTTGAGTCGGTTGCTGCATTGGCTGCCGGTTCTTTTGCGGCAACACGTGAGATGGCCAGCTTGTTGGGGGAGGGGGAGTTCAACAATCTCTTTCACCAGGGTTCGCGCGAGAGCATTCAGATTTCGGCCATTGGCGAGCGTTCCTTGTTCGTGATTGTCTTTGACGACCACAGCAACATGGGGCTTGTCCGCTTTTACGCAGAGGAGACCACCGGGCGATTGACGACGGTTCTTGCGGGGATCGCCGAGCGCAATGCGGCTGCCCCGAGTGCGAATGAGGGGCTCTCAGGTGACTTTTCGTCTGCGGCTTCCGCAGCCTTGGACGACCTGTTCTAGCGAGAATTACTCACGCCTGAGGTGGGATTGCATCGGAGAGGCGCTTCTAGCGCCTCTCCGATGTTGTTTTCTAGGGGCTCAGCGGCGTTTTGGAGAGAATCGGCAGTGGATTTTGGAACTCGGCACTGCAGCCCTTGCGCAGCGCCGGTGCGCTAGTTATATTTTTCGCCCTTCCATTCAGGGGAACCCCCAGATCTGAGAAACAGTCATGGCACGAGTTTGCGAATATTGCGGTAAGGGAACCGCTGTCGGCGGCATTATTGCCCGCCGCGGACTTCCCAAGAAACAAGGTGGCGTCGGCCTCCGTATCACCGGTCGTACCAAGCGTACGTTCAAGCCCAACATCCAGCGCGTCCGCGCTGTTGTTGACGGCGTTGTCAAGCGCGTCAAGGTCTGCACGCGCTGCATGAAAGGCGGAAAGATCAAGAAGCCTGCATAGAGTCGGAGTTGCCGCGCGGAAGCCTTGCTTCCATGCGTACGGCTTCCGCGCCTAGCGGTCTCCTAAAGAAATATTGAGCCCAGACCTCGTTGTCTGGGCTTTATTCGTGTCCAGACGGTGAGGTGACGACAGTTTTCGGCGTGTGCATAACTTAGTGGATATGTGGCGCGTTGTGATGGGCTTCGCATGTCGAGTTCGCATTGTTGCCTGTCTCGTTGTGGAAAGTGGCGCGCGGTATTTGCAATCGATGAGTGTCGTAAGTCGGAGAGTATTACGATCATCGATTGGATTCGTTCCCCAAATGGGAATCGCGGCACCATTTATTGGAAGGGGATGGAGAGCCATAATTCGGCCTTCGGCGCGCTAATCGTAGGTCGCACTTGCTTGCTTCGTTGTGTTGCTATGGAGCAGTCCGTTGTTCTTCTAACTGCGTAGGAAGAGCTCTTATCAGACGTGGCGCTTGCATGTGTGCAGCGCTTGTAACTCTTGTCAATTGTTAGGGTTACGCTTGCAGCATGGATGACACTTGGCTCGCGTTGCGCTTTGAATCGGAGCGCTTCACAGAGGCGCTGCGGATGACTTCGCGTCCTGCTGTTGAGTGCAATGCAAGTTGCATGCAAGCGGCCAACATGGCGCTCGTCTTTGTTCTTGAAGCTCCCATAACTGAATAGCTTGGCAAGAAAGTTTGAAGGTTGCAGGGCAAGCTCGAGGGGAACGTCACCGATAGAGTCTGTGATGTCGTGGCTTGTGCGTACCTAGACGTACAAACCTAAATTCGGACTGCCTGTCCAAGGAGACTCCCCTAAAATGGCAAAGAAGAAAGCAACACGCCGCAAGGTAACTAAGGCGACTCGTAAAAAAGCGACTCGCAAAAAGGCTTCCAAAAAGAAAGCAACTCGCAAGAAGGCCACCAAGAAAAAGGCCACTCGCAAGAAAGCTTCCAAGAAGAAAGCAACTAAGAAGAAAGCCACTCGCAAGAAAGCCACCAAGAAAAAGGCTACTCGCAAGAAGGCAACCAAGAAGAAAGCCACTCGCAAGAAAGCCTCCAAGAAAAAGGCTACTCGCAAGAAGGCAACCAAGAAGAAGGCCACTCGCAAGAAGGCTGCTAAGAAGAAGGGTCGCCGTTAGGCGCCGGATTCCTAGTAGGAGCACGTCGTGAACAAAAGCCACCTGGTTGCATACGTCGCCAGAGAGCTGCAGACGTCAAGACTGCAGGCCGCAGGGCTTGTAGAGACTGTACTCGCCGGGGTCCGCAAGGGCCTGGTGGATGATGGTTCGGTCACGCTGAGCGGTTTTGGAACCTTCGAGGTCAAGCCGCGTAAGGCACGGGTCGGTCGCAACCCCCAAACGGGTGAGCCGATCCAGATTGAAGCGGGGCGCCGCATCGGCTTTCGAGTCGGTAAAGCTCTTCGTGAGTCCGTCTGAGTTCTAAGAGTCTCAGCTCTTTCTAAGCACAGAGCGGGGTCCCAGGTAACTGGGACCCCGCTCTTCTCTTTTGGCTTGAACTACTTCGTTGCCGCGGAATCGAGGGCGGCAATCTCGTTGGCGACGGTTGCGTCGTCGATGCGCTCGAATAGGCCTTCTACGGTTCCCAACTGCTGGCCAGGCGTGACACTGCGCCACTCGCCTGCTTGGGGGACTGCGGGCCAAGGCTCGTCTGCGACTTGCCCTGTTTGGCCGAGCATCTCCCAGGTCTCTTGAGCCTTACCTGGCATGAAGGGGACCATCCAACGCGAGACGAGGGCTAACCAGTCGCACAGAGTGGTGAGTACCGCGGCAGCGCGCTCCATGTCTGTCTTGCGCAGGGCCCAAGGAGCCAAGCGATCGACGCAAACATTCGCGACGGCGGCGTTGGCCACCAATTCCTCAGCGGCGCGCCGGAAGCGGAACTCCTCGATAGAGGCGCCCGGATCGCTGATCGCCCCACACTCGGTCAGGATTACCGAGTCGAGTTCTGCCACTAAGCTCTCAGCAAGGGGCGGGATGACACTGTCGAAGTGCTTGTCAATGAAGCGCAGCACGCGTGTCACCAAGTTTCCGATGGTTCCTGCCAAGGAGGCGTTGACCGTTGACTGAAACTCCTCCCAGCGGAACTCGCTATCCGAGTTCTCGGGCATCGAAGCGATGATGTGAAAGCGCGCCGCTTCCGCATCGTACTTCTCAAAGAAGGGCTCGATCGGAATCGTGCGGCCTTCGGATGTCGAAAACTTGTCGCCCTGTAGGTTGTAGAATTCGTTGGCGGGCACAGCCCAAGGCAAGACGAAATCCTGCTTCACGCCGTACAGCATCGAGGGGAATACGAGCGCGTGGAAGGGAATGTTGTCCTTACCGACGAAGTGCACCAGGCGCGTCTCCGGGTTTAGCCACCAGTCCTTCCAGCTATCGGGCTCGCCGCGCTGTTCAGCCAGTTCGGCACTCATCGAGATGTAACCGATCGGCGCATCGAACCAAACGTATAGAACTTTGCCCTCTTGGCCATCGGCAAGGTCCGGGGGTACCGGGATACCCCACTTCAAGTCCCGCGTTATCGGGCGCTTGCGCAGGTCTTTCATCATTTGAGCCACGAAGGCCTTCACATTGGCTTTCCAGGTCTTGTCCGCGAACCACTCGCCGATTTTCTCGTCGCGCAGCTTGGGCAGATCGAGATACCAGTGGGTTGTATCGCGTGCGACCGGAGTCTCTCCGCAGGTCTTGCACTCGGGCTCTTTTAGCTTGAGCGGGTCGAGCCACGTACCACAGGAAGGGCACTCGTCGCCGCGCGCCGGTCGATGTCCGCAATCAGGGCAGGTGCCCAGTACATAACGGTCCGGCAAGAACATGTCGTCCTTCTCGCAGAAGAGCTGCGCGTTGGTCTCTTTGACCAAGAACCCATTCTCATCGAGCTTGCGAAAGAAGTTTTGACTGAATTCCAGGTGTTGCGGGCAGGAGCTCGTACCGCTCCAAATATCGAACTCGATGCCGAAGTGATCGAAGGTGCGTTTGATCTCACCACGCCAATGGCGTGCGTACTCGCCGTAATCTTGGCCTTCCTTCTCCGCTCCGATGGTGATCGCTGCGCCGTGTTCATCGCCGCCACAGATGTACTGCACTTCATGTCCGCGCATGCGCATGCAGCGCACAAATACATCTGCGGGTAAATAGGCGCCCGCCACATGGCCGAAGTGAATCGGTCCATTTGCGTAGGGCAGGGCACTGGTGACGAGGTATCGGGACACGGTTAGAGCTCCTTAGCGGAAAGGGAGGGGGAGAGGTTTCGGCGGTGTCGGTATTCCAACATCAAGTTGCGCAAGGGCACGAACCAGGCTGTGATAAACCCGATCCAAAACACCGGAGTGGCGAGCTGGAGAGTGTAGGCCAGATTGAGCAAGGAGCCCGCCAGCGAAAGCCACCAGAAGCTGAGCGGAAAGTGACTGTAGCCGGCGCGCTCTGAAAGCCACCATTGCAGGATGAAGCGCGCGCTCCAAATGGTCTGGCCAGTCACGCCCACGATCAGCCAAGCGAGACCCAAATTTCCTTTTGCATCTGATTGGGTGACGCCCCAGCCAACGAGGAGCGCTGCCAAGGCAAGTCCGATCAGGGCTGCCGGAATCGGTCCAAGCCGCGACTTTGTCGGTTGATCCTTGGACTCGCCAAGGAAGATGTTCCGTGCGTAGATCATGCCGTTGATCATGTAGCCAGGAAGAAGCACCCACTCTTGCAGCCCAAACGTGGTCGAGGCCAAGAGCAGCGATGCGCACAGCGACAGCCACCAGAACACACGAGGGCTCGCGCTACGTCCGAGCTTCTCGGACATCAGCCACTGGACCAGTGTGCGTGAGAAGAAGCAAACTTGGCCAGTGGCTCCGATGAGCACCCAGGTCGTCACGATTTAGGGTAGGTCGTCCCGGCCGCTGATCTCTCGAATTGAAACGCGAATCATCCGACCGCGCATCCAGCGTACCGCGAGCAAGTCCTTGAAGGCGCGCAAGCCACGATTCAGTACGCCGTACTTACTGACTCCGGCAACTCGCGGATGATGTGAGACGGGAACTTCAACGACTTCATAACCGTGATAGCGCAAGAGCGTGGGGAAGAAGCGGTGCAGGCCTTCGAAGAGCGGAATGCTCTGGATGGCTTCCGCCCGAAAGACCTTGAGTGAACAGCCCGTGTCGATGATCGAGTCCTTGCTGATCCAGTTGCGAATACGATTGGCGACCCGCGATGAGATACGTCGCACGAGGTTGTCGTTGCGTTTTTGACGATAACCAACTGCTGCGTGATTGTCCTTGAGCGCATCGACTAGCTTGGGGATGTCCGCCGGATCATTTTGCAAGTCCGCGTCGAGTGTCGCGATCAGGCGCCCGCGCGCGAGTTGAATGCCGCTCCCCATCGCAGCTGTCTGTCCGCAGTTCTTAGCGAAGAACACGCCTACGACGCGCGGGTCCTCACCGGAAAGTTCGTGGATCAGTTTGGCGGAACCATCTTTGCTACCGTCATCGACCAGGATCAACTCCCAGTCGTCGCGCTCGCCGAAGACCTTGACGACGCTTTCATGCAGCGCTCGCAGGTTGAGCTCTTCGTCATAGACGGGTGCCACCAGGCTCAAAGCGAGCTGCGGCTGGGTGTCAGTGATCAGACCCCAGTGAGCACGCGCAAGTTGGGCGAGGACCAGGGGGCGCTCATCGGTGAGTTTCGGAGGCGAAGCTTGCATCCCCCTAGAATGTCATCCCCGGGCGCTTATTACGAAGCTCTATGGCTTGATTTCGAGCTTGCGCAGGTCCTGCGGTCGCAATGAGTCTTTGTCCAGTCTCACGATCAGCCACAATCCACCGATCGAGGCGGCTGGCACCATTACGATCGGACCGATTATGGGCACCAGGAATACGAGGCTGGAGACAGCTCCGAATGCGGTCAGCGGGACGGCGTTGTGCACCATGAATTGCATGCGCTTGAGGAACGACCAACCCCGTCTGGAAAAAGGAATGTCGAGCAGTGTGATCGCTGTTGCAAATCCCGCGATGGCCATGAATAGCGGGAAGCCGATGAGGGGCACGAACTTCAACGGGAGGAAGATAACGAGCAGAACGAGCACCCCAAACGAGGCCTTGACGGAAACCCAGAGCGTGTGGCCTTCAATACGGATGACCCAGCCCAGCCACTTGCCGTACTCTCCGTTGGCTACTGAGGCGACGAAGAACGGCAGGCTTGCGATGGGCAAAATAATCCACCAGGCAAGTGGCGACAAGAGCCAGAGAGAGATCGCCAAACTGATTGCGGCTACACCTGCTATCAGGCTGTAGAGCACACAGCTCCGAACCGGCAGGTCCGTCGGCCGGTGCAAGGCATTGCGTGGGTTGTTTCCGAACCACTTCTCCTCGATGCGTCCTTGGATCTCATCGAGGAAGGGACCAGCGAGCGCTTCATAGATGACGGAGAAGGCGTAGAGCGCGACGATCGAAGAGACAACGAACCAGAGGAAAAAACCAGATACACGCGCCAAGCCGCTCGCGATGCCGTGTTCGAGCATCCACACCACAGCAATTTTGAACCAGCCCTCTTCCAGTCCCAGGCTGGAGATGTCGTCGATACTGACAGCTTCCACCATGAGATCGACAATCCCCATCGCCCACCAGAACATCACGAAGAACACGATGCTGGTCAGGATCACGGGGGGGATCAGGAAGCGCTTGACGCCTTTCGTCGAGGCCAAGATGAACAGACCGTTGGGGACTGCACGGAGTCCATCAATCATCCCGCGCATCCAACCGACGTGCTTGTCCGTTAGTGAAGGAGAGGTCGACTCATGCCCGCAGTGGGGGCAATCCAAGTCCGGGGCGTCATAGCCGCAGAGGCGGCAAGGGGTTGCATGGAGGGTCATGGTCGGTTTCGATCGTTGGTTGGTCCCAGAGCATGCCGAGTCAAAGCGCATCTCCCCGGGTCGAATTCAGAGAATACGATGGGAAAAGTGTGCTGTGGATTTCACGCTTCGGGCCCCGTTTCTCTCAGACAGTCTAGACTCTCCAAATGTCCGCTTATCACGCACTCGATTTCTACGACCTGGAAGATCAGTTCTCGGAGGAAGAGCGCATGGTGCGTGACACCGTCCGGGGCTGGGTCTCGAACCGGTTCCTGCCGGTGGTTCAGGGCCATTTCGAGTCGGGTACCTTCCCGCACGAGCTGACGGCGGAGTTGGCAGGACTAGGAGTATTTGGCTCCAACTTGCCGGAGAAATTCGGTTGCGCGGGGCTAAACAACGTCAGTTACGGTTTGATTTGCCAGGAGCTGGAACGCGGCGATTCCGGTCTGCGCTCTTTCGTGTCCGTGCAGGGATCGCTCGTCATGTGGCCGATCTACAGCTACGGCAGCGAGGAGCAGAAAGAACGTTGGCTCCCCGAGCTTGCCGCGGGCAAGGCGATTGGTTGCTTCGGACTCACTGAGCCCGACTTCGGCTCCAATCCTGGCGGGATGACGACGAGCGCCAAACGCGACGGTGCCGATTGGATTCTGAACGGTCGCAAAATGTGGATCACCAACGGCGGCGTAAGCCAAGTCGCTTTGGTCTGGGCGAAGTGCGAGGGCAAGATTCGTGGCTTTGTTGTTCCGACGGACACGCCCGGCTTCAGCGCACCCGAACAGAAACACAAGTTCAGTTTGCGAGCTTCGATCACTTCTGAGCTAGTGCTCGAAGATGTGCGCTTGCCCTTGGACGCGATCCTGCCCGGAGTGGAAGGATTGAAGGGGCCGCTCACGTGCTTGAACCAAGCACGTTACGGAATTTCATGGGGAGCGACGGGTGCTGCCATGGCAGTCTTCGATGAAGCTCTCGAGTACTCGAAGATGCGCGAGATCTTCGATAAGCCACTCGCCGGCTTTCAGCTCGCACAGGCGAAATTGGCCCAAATGGCCACGGACATCACTTTGGCACAACTTATGAGTTTGCGGCTGGGTCGCATGAAGGACGCCGGGACGATGACTCCGTCACAAGTCTCGATGGCTAAGCGCAACAATGTACTCAAGGCCCTGGAAGCAGCGCGCGTCGCGCGCGACATGCTGGGGGCCAACGGCATTAGCTTGGAGTACCAGGTTGGTCGTCACCTCTGTAACTTGGAGTCGGTGATTACCTACGAGGGTACTCACGACATTCACACCTTGGCTCTAGGGCATGAGCTGACCGGCATTCCGGCCTACCGCTAATCGAAATGGAATTCCCCCAACTGTTACCCGAGTACAAGAAGGTCGGCGCCTTCTTCCTTTTGCCTGATTGCGACATTCGCTGCACCTTCTGCATCACTCACAATGATTTTGACATCGTCGACTTCGATCGCGCCGCGCGGTTCATGGAACTGCTAGCGGATAGTTCCATCGACAGCGTTGTGATTGGCGGTGGCGAGCCGTTGCTTTGGCCGCACGACGTTGGAGCCCTGGCACAGCACGCTAACGATCTTGGACTGACGACCCAGCTAAACACCCACGGTGGCGGTTTGCTTGACCGTTTTGATGACCTGCATGGGCTCGATCGCTTCATCTTGCCGGTGGAGTCGATGGATCCGGCTGTTCACGACAACCTGCGCCGTGGTCGCGTTGGACACCATGCGATGGTGATGAAAACGGTCGAGGAGATGATTTCGAGGGGACGCCAACTGACCTTTGCGACAGTGGTGACTTCGGAAAATTGCGCCGGTATCGGCGGGATCGCTGCTTGGATTGGCGAGTTGGAAGCGCGTGGCGCGCGCGTGCACGCATGGCACTTGTACAATTTCCTGCCCGAGGGTCGTGGGGGCTCGCGCAAGATCGCGGAGCACTTGGCGATCCCACGCGAAGACTTCCTGGCCGGCTGCGCGACGGCAAAAGGCGCTGGGCTGGATTGTGCCGTCTACCGTCGCGACGATATGCTGCGCTCCTCGACGGTGGAATTCTTCTGGTTCGAGCAGGGCAAGCTCTGCATGGGCGGCGCCCAGCTAGCCCGCGCCTAGCGCGCCAGAGCCGGAAGACGGCGGTAGCGCCGTCTTCCGGCTCTGGCTACGGCATCTTCAGCAAACACACTCGATGCACCAGGTTGACTCGTGGGCTGCGCGCGAGTTCCTCATCCACACGCGGTCCTAGGATCTGCCCAAGGACTTCGCGGGCATCTGCTTCAGACTCGAAGGCCATTTCGGTCTCAAGCACTTCGACTAGCTCGAAGCCGAACTCCTCAGTCAGCGGTTGCACTTCGACTTCAACCGGCAAGCCAGCGTCACGTCGCAACTCTTGGAAGTCGTCCTCCCAGTGGTTCTCAAGCAGCCAGATTTCTCCTCCTGGTTTTACTACCCGATGGGCTTCGGCAATCGAGCGTGCTCGAACCTTAGGTCTCATGTTGGCGAAGACCCAAGTGGCTAGAACTCGATCGAGGGAGCAGCTCGCGACGGGCAAGGCTTCGCCGCGACCCAAAATCCAGCTGACTCCATCGGCCCCCGCTGCCTGGGCAAGTTGCAACATGCCAGCCTGCGGTTCAAGCGCCGCATAGGATCTGGGCGTCGACGCCAGTGAGCGCGTCCAGCGTCCCGTTCCGCAACCCATCTCAAGAACGCTGCAACCCGCTAGTCTCGCAAGTTCAATCAAGCGCGGCGCGACGACGTCAAAGCGATCTTCCGCTCGACTGAAGCGATCAAAGATATGCGGGGAGTCGCGATAGACCTCGGGCCAACGTTCTCCAAGTGGGTCACGAGCCAAAGAGCTGCTCCTACTCCTGCTCGACTACGCTCGGGTCGACCTCGCCCCGTTCGATTTGGCCGTAGGTATGCTCCAAATCGCGGATGAGCTTCTCAAGGTGTTCGTGCTCGTCCGGATCGAGGTTACCGCTTGTTTTGTCCTGCAGCATGGTCAGATCGTCGAGCAACATACGCGCGTTGACAAGTTGCACTTGGCGCGTATTTGTAATCGGATTCTCCAAGATACCGAGAGACATCATCGCCTGATACGAAAGGCGTGTGATGAACAGGCGAAAGCTCCCGCCGGGAAGCGGAATCTGGTTTGCGGTTCGATCTTCACTCATGCCAAGGTCTCGACTTCTTTCTTGTTGTGGTTGTTCTCGCCCGTATGTGCGAGGGCGGCTGCGACGAAGCCTTTGAAAATTGGGTGAGCCGTCAGTGGGCGACTCTTGAATTCAGGGTGGAACTGCACCCCGATAAAGAACGGGTGCTTGTGAATCTCGACGATTTCGACAAGGTCACGGTCTGGGTTGAGGCCGACGAGGTCCATGTCGGAAGCCTCGAATTGCTCGCGGTAGTCATTGTTGAACTCGAAACGGTGCCGGTGACGTTCAGAGATGTTGTCGGTGCCGTAGTAATCGCGCGTCCTTGAACCCTTGACCAAGGTGCAGTCGTAAGCGCCTAGTCGCATCGTGCCACCCTTCTCATGCACGTCTTTCTGGTCAGCCATCAAGCTGATCACCGGGTGGGGCGAATGTGGAGAGTGTTCCAGTGTGTGAGCGCCTTCGAGGTGCAATACGTTGCGCGCGAACTCAATCACCGCGCACTGCATACCCAGGCAGATACCAAAGAAGGGTATGCCCTGCTCGCGAGCGTATTGGATCGCCAATATCTTGCCCTCGATGCCACGCTCTCCGAATCCTCCGGGGACTAGAATGCCATCTACCCCTTCGAGGATTTTGGTTCCCTTGACGAGCATATCCTCGGCACTCACCTTGCGGATCTTGACGTTGCAAAGATTTGCAAAGCCAGCGTGTGAGATGGACTCGTAGATCGACTTGTAGGCGTCGTGCAGCTCGATGTACTTGCCGACTACGGCGATCTCGCAGGTCTTTTTCAGAGCCTTCAAGGTCGACAGCATCTCATCCCATTCCTCGAGATCCGTCTTTATTCCCGTTGGGAAGCCGAGGTGCTCGCAGATCATTTCGTCCAGGCCTAGACGCACGAGATCGACGGGGACTTCATAGATGGAGAATGCGACGTCACGTTCCTCGATGACGGCTTCGGGGCGGACGTTGCAGAAGAGGCTGATCTTCTGGGCCATCTCGGCAGTCATCGGTTTCTCAGTGCGGCAGACCAAAATGTCCGGCTGGATGCCGATCTCGCGCAGCTTGCCGACAGACTGTTGCGTCGGCTTTGTTTTCAATTCGCCGGATGCGCGCAGGTAGGGGAGCAGGGTTACGTGCAGGAAGAGCACTTCGCCCTTCGGCCGCTCAAGAGCAAACTGCCTGGCGGCTTCGAGGAAGGGCAGACCTTCGATGTCGCCCACGGTTCCGCCGATTTCGGTGATGAGAACATCGGCGCCTTCCACAACACCATTGTGTACGGCTTCCTTGATCGCATCCGTGATGTGCGGAATGACTTGCACCGTGCGGCCGAGGTAGTCGCCGCGCCGCTCGCGCGCGATCACCGACGAGTAGATCTTGCCGGTGGTGTAGTTGCTCGTTTTGGTCAACTTCGCATGCGTGTAGCGCTCGTAGTGACCCAGGTCGAGATCGGTCTCTGCGCCATCGTCCGTAACGTAGACCTCCCCGTGCTGAAACGGGCTCATCGTGCCCGGATCAACGTTGATGTAGGGGTCGAGCTTCTGCAGCGAGACCGTTAGCCCGCGTTGCTCTAGAATGAGGCCAATTGCAGCAGACGTCAGGCCCTTGCCGAGGCTGCTAACGACTCCACCGGTGACGAAGATGTGTTTGACCATAATTGCCAGCTTGGGCGGTAGGAAACGTCAGGAAAGGATCTGGCGGTTGACGAAGGCGAGGTAGTCCTCTGCCGTGTCAATCCCGCGGGGTTGATGTTCTGCCTGGAGCACGCGCAGGCGTCCACCAGCTTCGAGCCAACGAAGTTGTTCGAGGCTCTCGAGTCGTTCTAGTTGTCCGGGGGGAAGCGCGCAAAAGCGCGTTAGCGCATCGGGCCTGAAAGCGTAGACGCCGATGTGCCGCTTGTAACATTGGGCATCTGAACCGTTTGTGTCGGCGCCGCGTTGGTGGATCGAGTTGGGAATCGGTGAGCGGCTGAAATAGAGCGCATCGCCGCGTTCGTCGAGCACGACCTTGACTGTGTTGTGATTGGCGGCATCCGCCGGATCCGAAAAGTGTGTCCAAAGTGTCGCGAACTCGACCTCAGGGTCCTGGAAGGCGCTGATCAACGTGTTCAAGTCACCAGCGGAAACGTCGGGCTCGTCGCCCTGAACGTTGACCACGACGTCGTAGGTCTCGGGGCCTTCAATCTGTAGCTTGGTGTAAGCCTCTTGGACACGATCGGTCCCACTCTTGTGGTCGATACTGGTCATCAAAGCCTCGATGCCCACACCCTCTGCGGCTTGGCGAATCTCCTCGCTATCGGTGGCGAGGACGACGCGTTGTAGCGCGTGACCCGCCTGAAGATTGCGAACTGTATGTTCGAATAGGTACTGACCAGATTCGCGCAAGAGCATCTTGCGCGGCAACCTTGAGGAGTCGAGTCGTGCCGGGACGATCCCCACTGCGTTGAGGGTTCTCTGGGACCCTGCAAGCTGTGAGGCGTTGGAACTCATCGTCGAGGATTGGCAGAGCCAGCTTGCGACGTGCCGAACATGGAGCCGGAGGTCGAAGAGCTGACCGCTTGCGCTTGTTGAGTTCGGTTAAAGACTTCTTGCCAGGCCATGACGCACTGACGGAAAGCTGCGCGCTCCTTCTCTGTTGCTTGCTTGCCATAGACAAGGAACGAGGTTCCCGCTTCGGTCTCTACCTCCAACGCCTGCATGGCACCCTGCGAAGCGCTGCGCGGAGCGAAGCCCTGGCTCGCGAAGTCGTTGAAGCCTTCATTTTCGAAGTAGTCCAGCATCGCTTCAAACACTTCGTCGTAGGTGATCTTCGTTGACGCGCTGGTGCGAATCTCTGAGTAGAACTCGACCGGGTCACTGTGGGCAACGTTCACCAAGTTCAGGCGTACGAAGTCGCTGTAGTCGATGAAGGTTACGCGACCGGGCGAGCCAGGTTTCTCAGAACCGTCAGCGCCGCTACCGGAGTCAGGCGCTACACACGCAGCGAGCAATACACATGAAAACAGAATCGGCAGAAATCTCAGCATCGCAGGCAGGTCGGAGGTGGCGGGGGGAGCTGCGGGGGCCTGCGGGTGCGCTAGACATAGCGCGGCAGGTACTACTGGAATCAGAGAATAGAGTGCCGGGGCCTTTGGCTCAAGTGGGGGGGCACGGAACTGACCCCAATTGTCCGCAACAATCCCGCGACGCGGACAAGCGCTACTGAGCGGAGCTCTCTGCCTCTTCGGCCAGCCTGAGCTCCTCCAAAAGGCTCTGCTGGAGGTCATGGGCAGCTTGCAGCTCCAAATCATCGGGTCCAGGACGGCCGTCGTCCGGCCACCTGTAGAGCGGATTTACCGGAAGCAGGAATCTCGCCACGAGGGCCAGAGCGTCCTTGCTCAATACTTGACCCTCGGGCATGCGCAGCCCGAAGTCGTTCCAAGGCTCGGCCAGATTGATGTCGTACAGCTCGCCGGTCCTGTAGTCCGCGGGCAGCAGCCGGTTGAGGTTGATATCCGGCGGTGGGCTCTCGCCTCGTACCCAGAGCATAGATGGCAAAAAATCGCCTCGACGGAAGCTTCCGCCCATCGCCTCAAAATCCTCCTCAAAGGGGCGGTTGCCGGGCATGAAAATGTAGCTCTCGCGCACGATCGTACCTGGCTTCCAACCGTGGGTTGGAAGCGCGCCGTGGGCGGGCTGGCGATTGTGCTGAGAAGCCCAAACGCTCTGCCGCGTCGCAATACGATCGACCAGCACGTAGTTGTGGTCGAAGCCCGTGTCCGTGTACCAGTGATAGGTGACCCAGCCGAAACCCGCGCCGGGAAGAGATTCGTGCTGGAAGCCGAGGAGCTGTAAGCGCTCTTCGCGACCGTCGATTCCACTACCGACGAACAGTGCCGGATTCGGCATAAAATGGTCGAGTTGCCAATCGTGGCGATACTGCTCGGGGTCCGCATTCTCCAGTACAGCCCAAAGTCGCCTGTGATGGCGTCCGGGCGGCATTTTTGGCGCTTCTGGGGCCAGGCGCAAGCGGCGCATGATGCGCACGTCGCGGATTGCAGGGGAGGTGTCCTTATCCCAAAATGCAGCGACAACTTCGTAGCCCTTGTTGATAGCTTCGGTCAAATCCGTCGCGTAGGGAAACATCGTGCTGTGAATCATGAGCCAATCACACTCGCGTAGTTGCTCGATCACGACGTTGCGTTTTTCTTCGTCCAGCGTGTGCCACTGATCCAGGTGGGCCTGGAACTTGACCATCTCTATGTCGGCGCTGTTGCGACAGAAGACGGCCCAATTATAAGAGGAGGCGACCCGCGCAAGCTTGGGCGCTTCGCCTCGCGCTTCGGCCTCCTGGCGTTCGCGAGCCACTTCGGCGTTGACGAAGTCCATCGCCTTCCAGAAGACGCCATAGCTACGGGTGTTGAGTTGGTTCATGGCTCGCACGCCGAGCACGAGCCCGGAGACGAGCACCAGCACGGCGGTCGCCCGGCGCCATAGAACTGGGCGGTCGACCTCCCCGGATTTGATCAATGAGCCCCAGCCCCAGGCGCAAATTGGCGCGATAAGGGGCAAAAGAGGCAGCCAGAGCCGGAAGGACTTCGAGCCCTTGAGACTCATGATGTAGACGTTGATCAGGAGCAGTACCACCATGATGCTGCTCTTCCAGTTCATCTTGCGGCAAGCCTGCACGAGCCCGAGAACGCCCATGGCCATCACGGGATAGACCAGCATTTTGGGTAGCTCGAAGAAGTAGAAGTAGACCGATTGCAAGCTCATGCGCTCAGCGTTTTCTCCGGTCACCGCGTCCGCTGAAATCGCACCGGCGTAAGTTTCATAGGCGTCTTTGACCCATGCCTGACCTTCGAGACCGATGAATGCGATGAAGGTGAAGAAGACGCCTCCGGTGTTCTCGATGAAGTACGTTCGAATGGTCAAACCCCACACGTCGTACATCACCTTGTCGAGGGCTACTTGTGCGCCGAGGGCCAAGGCCATGCCGAGATTCGCGCCAAGCCAAGCTCGCTTGTACTTGAACCTGTCGCGCAGCATGATCAATCCAAGCAACGGAGCCGCGATCAAAATGATCTGGTAGGCCATGATGAACGACAAGCCGAGCATCAATCCGCCCGCGAGTGATTTCCAGAAGCCGCGTCGTGCGATCAACCAATTCAGGCTGATGGCCAAGAAGCTTGCCGCAGCAATTCCGGACACGGGATCTGTGCTGTACTGCAGAAAGATCGGGTTGATTGCGACGAAGTAACCCGCCACGAAACCGACTTGTCGCCCGCCAAGCCGTGCGCCCAATTTGCTCGTAAAGTGCACCAGGGCTAGGCCTAGAGCCATTTGAAGGCCACGGACTACATGCACGAATTCGCGCATATTGTCGTAGTCGAGCCATTCAGCCAGAGTGAAGATCGGGAGCAGCAAGGTCGAAAAGCCAAAGCCGCGCACGATGCCTTCGGAATCCAGCGTGAGTCCGTTCGCGACGGTGTACGCACGATCCATAAACTCAACAGAGTCGGCTAATTGATAGCCGTTGGATTGGTGCCAAGCAAAGGCTTGGACGAGCGCAGTGATGAGTAGCAACAGCTGCGTTCGGCGATCACGCAGGGCCGGAACCGCTACCCAACCTAAGTCTTTCGACTTGCGGTGTAGATCTTCGGTGTTCGGTAGGCGCCGAGTGATGAACTCACTTCGCTTGCTCTTCGCCTTAGAGCTTCCCAGCTCGTTCATGTGTTGGGACTCTCCCTCTGCCTTCATCACGCCTTGCTCTCCAAAATCTACGCGTCGTAAGCTGCACGTAGCATATCGTCTTTGGCGGATTTTCTCAGCGCTTCGCTTTACGATCATGCCCGCATTCGGGACAGACCCCTCGATGCTGTGCATGTAGTTCCCAAGAACACACCATCTTGGGGGAATCTTTGCCTTTCCTTTTGACTCCGCCTATCGAGAAGGGGATAACGGGAGTGCGCTGCGGGGGACGGGCTCCCTGCGGCATCTATCGCGTAAACCCTTGCCGTGTAAGCGCTTATAAGCGCACCCTTACCGATGGGCCAGTTCGAGAAAATCGTCGTACTCGTGGCGTCTTGTTTGGTGACGGTGATCCTTGTGGTCACCCTTTACTCACCAGAGGAAGGCAACTTGGATTTATCCATGGGTGATCCTTCGGAGATCGCCAATTCAGGAGGCAGAGACGCCAGTCACACCGCTGACGCGGATCCCGAACGGAGTTCAAGCAACTCCGTTCCATTTCCTGAGGAGTCTACCTTCGCTCGTGAAACGCCGGTCTTGGGTTCAAACCCGCGCCGCGGTGACAACGGCGGGCGTAATGGACAACCTACCGTATCGGGGCCGGCGCCAGAAGCTGGGACCGCAAGCGCTGGCTTTGGTTTGCAAGCGCAGGTGCGCAAGGAGCAGTCGGCGGGCGATAGCGCGCATGGTACAGACCTGTTGCTTGACGACAGCTTTGAGCCTCGCACTCGTCATACGGGCGACGTGCCTTTGGGCTCGGCACTCGTAACGTTGGAAGGTCTCGCGGGCACCTTCGACAGCTCGATCATGGAATACACCTGGCGCCGCGGCGACAAGTGGGAAGAGGTGGCGACCCGTTTGTACGGTGACAAGTCGATGGCTTCTCTCCTGCTCCAATTCAACGAGGGCGGTGAGTACCGCGCCCCCGGCGAGCGCATTCTAGTCCCGGTCTTCGACGGCCGTGAGGGCAAGTCAATCAGTGGCACTGGTGTGGCTCCCAAGCTTGCGAAGAAGCAAGATCTCTCCGAGGAACGGGGCACTCTGTACAAGGTGGTGGACGGTGACAGTCTTTGGGTGATCTCGAAGAAGGTCTATGGCCGAGGCTCACAGTGGGAGAAAATCTACAAGGCGAATACGGATACCCTGGCGAGCCCCGATGACGTCAAGCCGGGAATGGGGCTGCGGATTCCCTAATTCCAGCTAGCAGGTACAAAAAGAGCCCGGCTCTCCGCGACGCGGAGAGCCGGGCTCTTTTTGTGATCGGCCCCTCGTCGCCTGCGCAGTACGGGAGGCTCCGTCTCGCCGTCAGTTACGCAGCCCGTAACGATCCAACTTCTTGTACATGTGGCTGCGCTGCATCCCGAGTTCCTCCGCCGTGCGCTTCACATTGCCGTTGTTCGCCTCGAGCTTTTGCCGGAAGAACAGCGCCTCACTCTGATCCTTGAATTCCTCGAAGCTTTGAGCCTGAAAGGGGTCCTTTCCGCCAGTTTGTGCAGACGAGGCCGGGTGCGACATGGCGGGTCCGGAGGCCAAAATCTTGCCGAGGTCGTCCGCGCTTAGGGTCGTCTCGTCCGCAAAAACGCAGGCGCCTTCAAGCAGGTTTTTAAGCTGGCGAACATTGCCTGGGAAATCGAGACCCAGCAGCCGCTGTACAGCATCTTCGGACAAGCTGCGCACACTGCGGCCGGCGCGCGTCGCTTCCAGTTGTAGGAAGTGCTTGGCGAGCGGGACGATGTCCTCGCGACGTTCGCGTAGCGCTGAGATGTGCAACGGAACCACGTTCAGTCGATAGAAGAGGTCGAGGCGAAAGGTCTTCTCTTCGACGGCGGTGGCAAGGTCCGCGTTGGTAGCGGCTAGCACTCGAATATCGACGGGAATGGAAGCGCTGTCGCCTACCCGTGTTATCTCGTGGGTTTCGAGGGCGCGCAAGACTTTTGCTTGTGCATTGAGAGGCATGTCTCCGATCTCATCCAGAAATAAGGTGCCCTTGTCGGCTGCTTCGAAATGGCCGATGCGTCTTTCGTTCGCGCCGGTGAAGCTGCCTTTCTCGTGGCCGAAGAGTTCCGACTCAATCAGCTCAGCCGGAATCGCTGCGCAGTTGACGGTCACAAAGGGCGCCGCTGCACGTGGACCATTCCAGTGCAAGTTGCGCGCAACGACTTCTTTTCCGCAGCCATTTTCTCCGGTGATCAGAACCGATGCGTCGGAACTCGCCACCTGTTCGACTTGCGCACGGAGCGTGTTCATCGCCGGACTGTCCCCGATCAACTTCCACCTATCAGTGAGTTGGCGTCGCAAGCCGGTGTTCTCTTTCTCCAAGCGTTCTGTGTGCAGAGCTTGGGCCAAGGTGACCAGCACACGATTGTCGACCAGTGGCTTTTCGAGAAAATTGTTCGCGCCGCGCTGCATCGCTTCAACGGCGACGGCGACATCCGCGTGGCCGCTGATCAAGACCACCGGGGGCGGATCGGTTCGCTTGCGAACCGCTTCGAGCAACTCGAGGCCATCCACTTCCGGCATCTTAAGGTCGGTCAGGATCACCCCGGGTCGTTTGCCCTGCTTCTGCTCTGCGTCGAGGCGAGCCAGGGCTTCCTTGCCATTGCGGGCAGTCCAGACCTCGTAGCCCTCGTACTTCAAGAGCATTTCGAGGGCCATACGAATGTCTCCATCGTCATCGACAACCAGGACTGTCATCGCGGCGGCTTTGTTTTGCACCATGCAAAGAGGTTACCTTCCCGCCGTGATGAGACTTCGCAGAACTCTGGAAGAAGGAACGGCAGTGGTTGGGGGTGTGCTCTCCGGCACCTCCGGAGATGGGATCGATGTCGCTTTGGCGAAGGTTGATGTGGACCTAGATAACGAAGGTCTGGAGCGTGTGGTCAGTTGCACACAGAAGGCCTTTGAGACGCGGCCCTTTCCGCCCGGAGTTGTCAGCCGCGTGCGCGAGGCGCTGGACGGTGCGCCGCTCGGAGCGCGCGAGATTGCCTGCCTATCGCGAGATCTCGGTTTCGCTTTTGGCTCTGTTGCGCTCGATTGCGCGCGTTCCGCGAATTTGGAATTAGACCTCGTGGGAAGCCACGGTTTGACGATCTACCACCACGACGGCTCAGAGCTCGACGGTCTAGCTTCGATGCAAATCGGCGACGGAGACCACGTCGCTGAAGCGGCGCGCTGTTCTGTTGTCAGTGACTTCCGGCAACGCGATCTGGCTGCTGGCGGAGAGGGAGCGCCGATTTCGATCCTTGCCGACGACATCATTTTTAGGAATGCGCCGCGTCCCACGGCCATCCTCAATCTAGGCGGTCTCGCGAACCTCAGTTGGCTTGCTGTGGACGCAGAGCCGCTTGCCTTTGACACAGGACCCGCAGGGAGCCTGCTAGATGGGTTTGCCCGGAACTTGATCCATCTGCCATTAGATAGGGGGGGGGAGGTCGCATTAAGCGGACATTCCTGCTCCGAGCTCCTAACCCGTTGGATGCGGAATCCGTTTTTTGAGCAGGCGCCACCAAAGAGTACGGGCCGCGATACTTTTGGCTCGGAGTGGGTTAGGTCTTTGTTAGCGTCCGCAGCTCCCGAGAACCGCCCCGCAGATCTACTGGCGACTGCCGTCGAGTTCGTCGCCGAAACCGTTGCGGCTGGCTTGAGCTTCTTGCCGGAGCGACCGGACTGTCTTTGGCTCGCCGGCGGAGGAGTGCACAATTCGGCCCTGGTGGCTGCTCTTGGGCGTACTTGCGGCGTTCCTGTGGCCTCAACCGAGGAGCTTGGGGTGGATCCAGATGCTCGCGAGGCGCTCGTTTTTGCGATCTTGGCCGCGCGCTGCGCAGTCGGCGAGCCGGTCACTAGAACCTCTGCAACCGGCGCGGCAGCGGGTCGAGTCTTGGGCAAGATCAGTCAAAGCTATCGGTAGTCGAGGCGGTTTTGGTGGGTAGCTGGGGCGAGTCGCTCTTTCTGTGAGTGGCTAACCCCTTGAACCGAGGGCCCACCTCGGTATCATCCCGCAGCACATTCGTCACCCCCAGGCTCCGGCCCTCCTCAGCGCTCTTTCGCGCGAAGGCGTGCCGCTTCCCGTTCTCTGCCGTGCGCTGAGCTTCACCGCAACGCGTGCGCACCGACCCAGGAATCCCCTTCATGGCCGCCATGCGACGCCACATTGGTTACATCGCCTTCTTCGCCGCGCTCAGCTTCACCGCAGCTCCGGCAGCAGCCTTCTCTAACTCTTACGACGCCAAGGACTCCTTCGCTGAAGGTGTCGAGTTGCTTCGACTAGGGGATGACGTTGGTGCTCTCGAAAAGTTCAGCGAGGCTCTCGCTGAAGACATGAGCAACGAAGCTGCCTATGAGCTTTGGAAGTCGACCGATCACGACATCTGGATTGACATGCTCGTCAAGGAAGGTCAGTTCGAACTGATCGCCAAGCGCTTCATGACGAAGGCCGATCTCGGTCGCGTTGACCAAGCGGACGACGAGAGCGCTATCCGTGCCCTTTTGAAGGATGCTGGCAGTGGCGATGCTATGGTCCGCACCAAGGCCGTTCGTTCGCTTGCCGCAAACCATGGCGAGTACGCAGTTCAGTACATGCTCGACACGCTCGGCGACGATAACGCCGAAGATCGACGTGTGCTCTTCATGCACGCACTCACCGAAATGGGGACGGATGTGGTCTTGCCCTTGATCGCTGCGCTCGGCTCCGACAACTCATTCTTGCGTCGAAACGTCGCGCTCGTTCTCGGTTACATCGGCGACCCGCGAGCTCAGGCCGCATTGACTTGGTACGGCAAGAACGACACGGACGAAGGTGTCATGATGGCCGCCAGCGATTCAGCCAAGAAGCTCGGCTCGGGCGGCGACGCGCATGAGCTCTTCTTGCAGCTTGGCGATGATTATCACTTCGGTCGCGCTTCCGTGTTGCGCTCCGTTGACTACAGCGATGTGGTTTGGTCATGGGCAGACGATGCGATGCACTCACGTGCAGTGCCGCGCTTCCTCTACGCTGATGAGATGTCCAAGGGCGCTTACTACGAGGCACTGAAAGCCAACCCCGCTTCCCTCGACGCACTCGCAGGCATCGCCCGCGCTTACGTTTCTGAACAAGCTGAAATCAATCTGCGCGCGCAAGCGGGCGCAGATGTCAGCGGACTCTCCGATCAAGTTGCGGAATCTTCAATCGCCGTCAACTCGGCCGGCGCCGACGCTCTGGAGCGCGCCTTGTCCTGGTGCGTAAAGGATAATGACTCCGCTACCGGAGTTGGCCTCATCCGCCTCCTCGGTAACAGTTCATTGACGGCGACGCCCTCCTTGCAGGCCGCTCTTGGCAGTAACGACGGCGCGATGAAAGGCGAAGCTGCAGTGGCTTTGGGTCAGATCGCCCTTCGCAACCACAGCGCAGCCTCTGCTTCAGTCGTCTCCGGTCTCGGACTGGCCGCGGGCCGCGAGATCATGAGCATAGGCGTTGTGATCGACTCAAACGAGGCACGCGGCGCTGCAATCGCTGCAGCGATGACTGCCGATGGCATGCTCGTCAACCACTGGACGAGTGGCGCTTCTGGCCTCGCGCTGCTTAAGCGCGTGCCCGGTGTTGACGTCATCGTCTTGGCGGACAAGCTTGTGGACCTCACGGCGGACCAAGTTCTCTACGAGATTGAGGCGGACGACCGCACCTCGGAGACGCCGGTTCTAATGATCACAGAGTCAGACGCTTGGTCAGACCGTGTCGCCGGTAGCATCGTCGGTGCTGGCGATCTGGAGACGATCACTGGAGCTATCGAAGAACAGGCAGGCAGTGACCGCGCCCGTGCCGACGAACTCGCCGGCCGTGCCGCGAGTACCTTGGCCGGTCTTGCGGTGGCAGGCAACGGAAGCCTTGAAGGCGCCGTTGATTCCCTCGCAAGTACTCTCGATAGCCGTTCGGAGTCCGTTTCGATTCCGGCCATGAGCGCTCTCGCTGCAGTTGGTAACGTGGGGCAGCTCGGCAGCCTGAAGGCTGTGCTTGACGATGGAGATCGCAGCGATGAGGCCCGCGCAGCTGCTGCCGATGCCATGGCTGGAATAGCCAGCCGCATGAATCTCAGCGGAACGGAAGGCTTGATTGCCACTCTGACCAGCGTGATCCGCTCTGACGCAGCCCTCTCGGTGCGTGTCGCAGCTTCACGCGCCTTGAGCAGCTTGTCGATCACCGCCAGCCAGCGCGCGGACATTGCTGCCGGCACGCGCGTCGACATTCAGGGTAACTAGCTGAAAAGGGCTGATTGCTGATAAGGCGGACTGCCGATAAAAACTGACCGGTAAAGAAAAAAGGCCAGGGACTACGTAGAAGCGGGGTGGGAACCCCGCTTCAACTCGATATGCTCTCAGCCGTCGAGACCGCGATGGTTTCGAGCCAAGTACAGTTGCCAGATTAGCTCAGTGGTAGAGCACAGCTTTCGTAAAGCTGGGGTCATCGGTTCAAACCCGATATCTGGCTCCATATAGCCGCAGGCGCTCCCCGGAGCACCTGCGGCTCTTTTTTTGGGCGGGCGATGAATCGAGGGGGGCTGCGCAAAACGACCTAAGTCCTTTGCTGGGGGGATTCCGGTCAGAGACCAAAGAATGTTCCAAGTGAACGGAACATCCAGGCGCCTTTTGCCATCCTATTGCACGTGCCTAGCTCTAAGCTGGGTACTCCATGGTTCTTTTTTTCGCGGAGCAATCCCTCTTTTCGACAATCTGGCTGGAGCTTTGGCATCCGAGGCGCTTCAAAGGTGTCTTGGCACCTAGACAGAATGTAGAAAACAGGGTAGAACCACGTTTTCGGTTCTCTCCGATCTAATTACCCGAGATTTCTTCAGTACTAGGAGATCCTAATTATGCTTCTTCGCTTCACACTCGGCGCCGCTGGCGCATTGGTGCTTGCTTCCGCCGCTTCTGCTCAGCAGACGGCAAACGCTAGCCCCATCACGACCAAAGTCCAAAACGCAGGTACATACCACCTTGCTACTGGAACTTGGACCAACAACACAACTTCCACGGCTCTTGTCGGACCGGAAGCTCTGTATGACAACACTTGCTCAGTAGGTTTCTACTGGGGTGTTCCCCCTGGCGCGGTGATGCACGACTCTGCACGTCTTCCGA
>JBLIOI010000019.1:0-50365 GCA_047639675.1 Planctomycetota bacterium
GGGAAGGCGCGGGCGCCATCCAACAATCCGCGTCACACTCGGTAGCAACAGAGTCGAGAAGGTTGCGTCCGACCTCCAAGGCTTCCTCGGCGAGACGCTTTTGATCTTGAGGCAAGATCCCCTCGGCGAGCTTGGCCACCTTCTTGATCAACTCCGCCAAGGGTTCATGAATCCGGTTGTGCAATTCCTCTGCGGAGGAATGCAACTCACCACCATTAGCGGAGCCGGGAGAGTTGTGAGGAATGTTGGAGTTCATATTCATCCGGGCCAAGAGAGCTGCGCCCGGAGGAACCTGGATCGGCGGAGAAGCCTTTTGACCTTGAGTTTGCCAAAAAAATCGGCCTGCAATGGGGCTAGAAAGCGATCCCGTGGAACTTCTCGCACAAAAAAGGGGCGCTCAGCACCCTGGCTGACCGCCCCCTTTCGTTCGATTACTTGGACACTAGTCAGCCATGCTGACCATGTCGCCCTCGTCGTTTCTGTGTGCAACTGTTGTTTGGCCATCGGCGCCGACCTTGACTGAAGTCGAAGCCTCGCCGCGCTGGTCGAGGAAGTTCATCAGGACGCCGTCTTCCCAGGAGAGACGTACTACTGATGTGCCCTTCTCGTCCTTCATGGTGATCGTCGGAACATCACCGCTGTAAGCGTCCATGGCCATCACATCGCGACCACTGGAGTTGCGCAGAACTAAGCGCTCTGCCCAGACTGTCTTGCACAACATCGGAGTGGCTGCACTGAGCAGCGCGAAGAAAACAGATGCACCCAACAGACCAACGCCCATCTTCTTGACGCGTCGGTTCTCTTTCTCGAGACCCTCAACACGGTTCAATAGCGATTGCAGCCCTTTGTCCTGGTTCAGTCCTGACATCCTGTTTTCTCCATGGGTTAGTTGCGGTTCCAGCGCGGCTCCAAGACTGGAGAGCGCCAACGTTCCTGTAACGAAGCGACGAATCGCCACCACCTGGGATAGCAAGCAACTGACGCCACGTTGCGGGCGAGCTTTGTAACTTTTTTGGAAAGATCAGGGGTGTGAGACTTCCACCACAGTGTGGATGCCCCCACGGACCATAAAATCACCCTCTACGGTCATTTCACGGGGAGAAAGTAAGCTCACCAAGTCATCCAGAATCTGGTTGGTGACCGCTTCATGAAAGGCACCTTGCTCGCGGAATGACCAGAGGTAGAGCTTCAAACTCTTCAATTCAACGCAGCGCTCATCAGGCACGTAGCGAATTCGGATGGTGGCAAAGTCCGGCTGGCCGGTCTTCGGACAGACGCAGGTGAACTCGGGACACTCAAAGCGGATTTCGTAATCGCGGTTGGAGTTGGGGTTGGGAAAGAACTCGAGTTCGCGGCTGGGAGTGGTGGACATGATCGTTGGATTCGGTGACTAGTTCGGGGCGCAAAGGATAGCGAGTCGCGCTACAAACGCCCCCCACTTCGTGCGATCAGCGCCCCGTCGATGCGATGCTCCACCCCCCAAGCAAGACTGCCGGGTGATTGACGGAGTCGCTGGCTGATCTCTTCGGCGTCGGGAGCATTTAGAGATCGGTCGTCATCGAGCTCACAGAGGATCTCGACGAACTCGTAGGATTGCAGGTCGAGCAGGGTCAAGTACCACTCATTGCTTAGCGGAGTTGGCTCCGAATCGACGCTATCGGGCTGATCTTGCTCGGGTTCGGGTTCAGGTAGAACCCCGAGGTGCCAATCATCATCGTCGATCTCGGGCTCCACGGGAAAATCTAGGAGCGGAGGGCTCGGCAAAACGGAAGCGCCGGCGGTTTCCGCCAAGTCCCCCATCAAGAGCAAGCTGTCTACGCGCGGTCCGAGCAACCAGGAGATAGACGATCCTGTATCGAAGATTGCTTGACGCCCTCCGTCCGACTCAAACCAAGGACCGCTCAGCTTGCCACCCTGCACCACGCCGCCGCGTGCGCGCCAGTAGATCTCTGCGGCCTCGTTGTCTCGTTCGGTGCCTTCGCTCAAAGTTTTGACCTTGACCGTGATCACTTCGATGCTCGCAGAGTTAGCGACAAAAGGTTGGGCCCCGTCTTGGGCAAGCCAATGTCCACCGCTTGCCTCCGCTGCACTTGGATTGCGCCACTCCTGAACCCGGCCTGCAGCGGGCGCGCTACTCAACTCCTCGGATACCCAATGAGTTCGAGCACCGGGATTGACCAAGCGATTTGGAAAGAGCGCTACCAAGCCTTTCGAACGCGCTACGTCGAATTCCTCCAAGCGCGCAAAGTTAAGAAAGCCCGCTTCCGTGAGGTGATGGAAACGCAACTCCTCTGCGCGCAACTTCTCTCCTGAAAACGCTTCGTCAAAGATCCATCCGAGATCCAAAGGAGTAGCGGCGTAGAGATCCGATAGCCCGCTTGAATCGATTACGTAATAGGTTGGATCGCTGCCAAACTTCGCAATGCTCGCACTGAGCTCCGTCGAAAACCGTCGCGCGTCCTTTGCTGCTGAACGCCAACCGCGAGCATTGGAGCGCGCAAGTGAACACAAAAGGAAAGCCACCACGAGCGGCACACTTTGACGACGTGTCCCCGAGACGGCCGTGGATGCAACGCTCAATCCGACGGCCATGATGATCACCGCGGGAAACATTCCAGCGGAGGCACTGAAGTCATTTGGACCGACGTCCAGAGTCGCACGCATCGCCTCTGCAAAGAGAACCAGCGCCAACCAGATGCACAGGACCATGATCCAAAAGCGCGGAGCGGAGCGACTGGCGTGCAACACCGGCTGAATGACAGCGACCAAGATCAAAGCGGCAAATACAAAGCCCAGGGCGCCTGCGTTCGCTCCATTGACGGGCAAGATCAAAACACCCAGCTTCGTCAAGCCGCTGTAGATGGCGTACATGCTCTCCTGAAAACTCGTCAGAGTCAGGAGCGAAGCCTGCAACTCGCTGGGCCATGGATCAATTCCGAGGCCGATGCGCATGGCGATGTCCAAGCCAGCGATTGCGCCAAAAATAATCAAGGTGCTCACACAGGTGCGAATGCGCGCTTGGGTGGAACGGTGGCGGCGCGAAGAGCTGTACTCAATCAACGCCAACCAAATTGGAACGGCATAGCCCAACTCAGACGCTTGCGTCGCGAGTGCTGTGGCTAGAGCTGCGACGGCTACCAGTCCAAATCGACGATCTTGCCGGCCCTTCAGAAAGGCCAAACTGGCAAGCAGCGCGAAACATGCCCCCAAGAGATCGCCGCGTGCCGCCGGCGAGGCAACTGCAGAAACGGATAAGGGATGAACGAGAAGCAACATGAACACCGCATAGGATGCGGCACTCGCCTGTTCGCTGTCGGTCCAGGGCAGCAAGAGTCGGCGCAGAAAACGGCTGAGTAAAAAAGCCACCAGCCCCAGGAGCAAGAGGTTTTCAAAGCGCATGCCGGACGCCGCGAAGGTCGTCCAGTGACCGCCGCTCGTCCAAATCCAAGTCGACATCCCCAATGACCAAGCGGCCAAGGGTCGCCCATTGGTTCCTGCGCGGCCAAAAATATGCTCCAAGGCGTCCGCGCTTTCCCCTCCCCCTTCGGAATGCACAGCCCGCGATGATTCCACCAAGACCTCGAAGTCGTTGCCGACGGGCCCCACGCCGAAGAGCGAGGCGTGCGCCACCAGAACCAGAATGCCGAGGAGCGCCCACCAGCTTCCGCTGCGCCCCGCTTTCATCGACACTTTCATATGCTTGCGTACCTGTTCATAACTGACAGACAAACTAGAAGTCTTCTCCGGCAAAAGCCAGCGGTGGTCTTACCCGTGGCACGCGAGCTGCTCGCAAGAACCTCCAGCAAGCCTCTGCACGCGCTTCTGCTGCTCCCTAGACCAAAATTCTCGGGCAGGGCGCTAGTGGACTCCGTTGGCGGTGCCGGGCCAAGTAGGTGCTGAGATTAGGGAAGGGATTGTCGTTCGCGGGTCACAAGTCCAGCCCTAAACTCTTTCACCATGCGTAGATATTTCCTCCTGCTACTCGCGGCACTGGCCCTCGCTGGTCCTTCCTGCAAGATCTTGGCTGGCCTCCCTGCCAAGCGTCAGCTCAACGAAGTCATCGTGATCGGCACAGAGCACCGCGCTCACTTAGGCAACGAGGTCTATACCTTGGAGAGCCTCGAGCAGATCTTGCGGCGCGCCGACCCACGCTACGTCCTATGCGAGATCCCTCCTGACCGATTCGACCATGCTTGGAAGGGCTTTGTGCGCAGCGGTGAAGTCTCGGAACCGCGTGTGATGCTCTACCCGGAATTCACCGAGGTGCTCTTTCCGATGGCCCTCGAAGGTCGCTACCGCATGATTCCTTGTTCGGCCTGGACCGAGAGCATGGCCAAGCGCCGACGCCTGCTCCTTGAACAGTGGAAAACCACACGTAGCGCGGACACGCGGAAAGTTGACGATGCCCAGGAAAAAGGCAACCGCCAGCTCGAAAAGGAAGGGCTCGACGATGACCCGCTCGCGATTCATACGGCGCGCTTTGACGAGCTCGTCGCCGAGTCGATGGTCCCCTACGAAGAATTGTTCAGCCGAGATCTTGGCGCAGGCGGTTGGACGCAGATCAATCTGGCGCACTACACCTTGATCTCGGAGGCTCTCGACGAGATCAGCGGCAACGGACAGCGTGTGATCGTGATGTTCGGCTCCCAGCATAAGTATCGGCTGAGGGAGCTTTTGGCCCAGCGCGACGACATCAAGCTGTTGCGCCTCGGCGATCTGGAATAGCTCAATAAGAACAGTTTCGGAATCTTCCGTTTAGGAGAGCTTTTGACTGTCCGATACATCAGGTTATCTGGATAGCACGATGGAACTCCCTGACTCAACACGTCTCCTGAAAGCCCTGGGCGACGAAAATCGCCTGAGAATCCTGAACCTCCTCTCTCACGAGGAGCTCCATGGCTCGGATTTGATGGAGATCCTCAACATGGGCCAAAGTCGTGTCTCGACTCATTTAAACCTGCTCAAAGAGGTCGAACTGGTCGTCGACCGCCGTGCAGGCAGGCGCAGCTACTACTCGACCAAGCCCGGCGCTCCGCTCGTGGCAGAAGCCCTCATCTGCTGCCAGTCGACGCCGGAATTCCAGGCAGACGTGGCAGGACTTCAAGCGCTCAAAGAACGCCGCAAGCAAGAGACGCGCTCCTACTTCGATCGCGTATCCAAGGGCTTTGGTGAAGAGAACTTGCCCGGGCGAACTTGGGAAGGACTTTGCCGTTCGCTGATCAAGCTGTTGCCGCGCGGACGCTACGCCGACTTGGGCATCGGTGATGGGCTCTTGACGATGATGCTCGCCGAGATCGCAGAAGAGGTCACCGCAGTCGATTTATCGGCTGGAATGCTCGCCCAACTCAAACAACGCGCGGCGCAAAAAGGACTCACGAACATCGTCACTGTCGAAGGTGACATTGATGACTTGCCCCTCTCCAATAACAGTTACGACTACGCGGTGCTCAGTCAAGCGTTACACCACTCTCAGCATCCGGAGTCCGCGCTGCATGAAGCGGTGCGCATTCTGAAGCCTGGCGGAAAACTGCTGGTGATCGATTTATTGGCGCACAACGAAGAGTGGGTCCGCGAAAAACTACAGGATCGCCAACAGGGCTTTACCGATACCAAGTTGAAAGAGCTGCTGATCAATAGCGGTCTCGAAATGGTCAACGTTCAACGAGTTGCACGCGATCCGCAACCACCCCATTTTATGACGTTGGTCGCCACCGGCCAACTTGCAGAAGACAAGACAATCCAAAGATAGGCCTCATCCCCCGCACAATGTCTCAATCAATAAACTCTCAATTAGGAAAGGGAGCTCTCCTTCGCCTCCAGTTGGAGAGCCTCTTGCAGAAACGTATTCTTGTGATCGATGGCGCCATGGGCACCATGATTCAGGGCCACACGCTAGAGGAAGAAGACTTCCGTGGCGAACGCTTGAAAGATCACCCTTCACCGCTGAAGGGCAACAATGAATTGCTCAGTCTGGCACGGCCCGATGTGATTAGTAGTATCCACCACGACTTCTTGGAAGCTGGTGCGGACATCATCGAGACCAATACCTTTGGTGCCACAAGCGTCGCCCAGGCGGACTATGGCACGGGCGCTTTGGTGCGAGATCTAAATATAGAATCGGCGCGTCTTGCGCGCGCCGCTGCCGATGAATGGACGGCTAAGACACCGGATAGACCGCGATTTGTGGCGGGCGCTCTCGGGCCCACTTCAAAGACTCTCTCGCTTTCTCCAGACGTCGACGACCCGGCCTTCCGCTCGATCAACTTTGATCAACTCTGCACGGCCTATGAGGAACAGGTGCGCGCGCTGATTGAAGGCGGTGTCGACATCCTGCTGGTCGAGACCATTTTCGACACCCTGAACTCGAAGGCGGCCTTGGTAGCCATCGAACAAGTGTTCGAGGAGCTTGGCGACACACTCCCCGTAATGATTTCTGTCGCGATCACTGACGCCAGTGGCCGCACCCTCTCAGGTCAAACAGTCGATGCCTTCTTGCGCTCCGTTTCGCACGTCAATCCGATCACGATTGGGGTCAACTGCTCCCTAGGCGCTTTGGAGATGCGTCCCTACGTTGCGGAAATGGCCAGTGCATCCTCATGCTTCGTCTCTTGCTACCCCAACGCGGGCTTGCCGAACGCCTTCGGTGAGTACGACGAGGAACCGAAGAAAACCGGCGCCCTGATCCAAGAGTTCGCCCTTAGCGGACTCGTCAACTTGGTGGGCGGTTGTTGCGGAACAACGCCGGATCACATTCGAAGCATTGCCAAAGCTGTGGAAGGTGTGACCCCCCGCCCTCTCCCGGACTTGGACGCTAGCGTGACGCACTTCTCCGGCTTGGAAACCTTGCGAGTCACAAGCGACTCCAACTTCCTAATGGTAGGCGAGCGCACCAACGTCTCGGGCTCAGCCCGCTTCAAGCGTTTGATCATTGATGAGAAGTACGAAGAGGCCGTCAGCGTAGCCCTCGACCAAGTTCGTGGCGGCGCGAATATTCTCGACGTCAACATGGACGACGGCATGCTCGATTCCGAGCAGTGCATGACTACCTTTCTGAATCTGATCGCCTGCGAGCCCGAAGTGGCGCGCATCCCGATCATGATCGACTCTTCCAAGTGGTCCGTGCTCGAAGCCGGATTGAAGTGCGTGCAAGGCAAGGGCATCGTCAACTCCATCTCGCTCAAAGAGGGCGAGGAAGAGTTCTTGGAACGCGCGCGTATCATCAAGAAGTTTGGTGCTGGCGCTGTCGTGATGGCCTTCGACGAAACTGGCCAAGCGGACACGAAGGAACGCAAGGTCGAGATTTGTCAGCGGGCCTACAAGCTGCTAACCGAGGAGATCAACTTCCCCCCGGGCGACATCATCTTCGATCCGAACATTCTGGCAATCGGCACGGGCATGGAGGAGCACAATGGCTACGGCGTTGCCTTCATCGAAGCCACCAAGGCAATCAAGGAGGTCTGCCCGGGTGCCAAAATTTCAGGCGGCGTCTCCAACCTGTCCTTCTCTTTTCGCGGCAACAACCGTGTGCGTGAGGCAATTCACTCGGCTTTCTTGTACCGCGCCATCCAAAACGGCATGGACATGGGCATCGTCAACGCTGGACAGCTCGAGGTTTACCAGGACATCCCGGCAGAGCTATTGCTACACGTTGAGGACTTGATTCTCAATCGCCGCGAAGATGCCACGGAGCGCATGATCACCTTTGCTGAGACGGTCAACACCCAAGGCAAGGTCAAGGTCCTCGACCTCACCTGGCGTGAGAAGCCCGTCGCCAAGCGCCTGGAGCACGCCCTGGTGCACGGCGTCACAGACTACATTGATGTAGACACTGAAGAGGCCATGAAGCTCTTGGGCAGGCCCCTGAATGTCATCGAAGGTCCTTTGATGGACGGCATGAAGGTCGTCGGCGATCTCTTTGGCGCGGGCAAGATGTTCTTGCCCCAAGTAGTCAAGAGTGCGCGCGCCATGAAGAAGGCCGTGGCGTGGCTCGATCCCTATATGGATCAAGATAGCGACGAGAAGCGTAGCACCCAGGGCAAGATTGTAATGGCGACGGTCAAGGGTGATGTGCACGACATTGGCAAGAACATTGTCGGCGTGGTGCTCGGTTGCAATAATTATGAGGTCATCGACTTGGGGGTTATGGTCCCTACCGAAAAGATCTTGAAGGTCGCTCTCGAGGAGAAGGCCGACATGATTGGTGTGTCGGGCTTGATCACGCCTTCCTTGGAAGAGATGGTCAACATCGCATCAGAGATGGAACGCCAAGGCATCCGATTGCCACTCTTGATCGGTGGTGCGACGACCAGTAAAGCTCACACTGCGGTCAAAATTTCGCCCAAGTCAGAAGGAACTGTGGTGCACGTCCACGACGCTTCGCGTTCGGTTGGAACCGTCGCTGCTCTCTTGGATCCGAAACAACGCCCCTTGTTCGACGCGCGCAACGAGAACGAACAAGAACTCTTGCGCGAGCGCTTCGAAGCCAAACGCAAGCCATTGCGCCCACTAACTGATGCCCGCGCGAACCCGATAAAGATCGACTTCGCCGCTAGCAAAGTGGACCGGCCCGACTTCATCGGCAAGCAAGTCATCACCGACGATTCGCTTGAGCGCATCGCGAACTACATCGACTGGACATTCCTGTTCACGACTTGGGAGCTAAAGGGTACCTACCCCAAGATTCTGACCGATCCGGTCTACGGCGAAGTCGCTACGGA
This sequence comes from Planctomycetota bacterium, assembly GCA_047639675.1. GTDB lineage: Bacteria > Planctomycetota > UBA1135 > UBA1135 > JABACD01. Next base: position 8,718 of record JBLIOI010000019.1, read on the forward strand.
CCTCTTTGAAAACGCGAAGGATATGCTAGCGGAGATCATCGAGAAGAAGTTGATCGAGCCGCGTTGCGTCTATGGTTTTTGGCCCGCTGCTTCAGAAGGCGACGACGTCATCCTGTACACGGGCGAAGATCGCACGGAGATCGCCACGCGCTTCCCTTTCCTGCGTCAGCAACACACTTTCGACGATGGCACCCCCAACCGCTGCCTGGCAGATTTCGTGGCACCCTTGGGTTCGGGCATCGATGACTATGTCGGCGCTTTTGCAGTCACCGCGGGTCACGGCGTGGATGAAGCGGTCGCCAAGTACGAAGCCGATGGCGACGACTACAACGCGATCCTCTTCAAAGCCCTCGCGGATCGCTTGGCCGAAGCTTATGCGAGCGCCAATCACCAACGCGTTCGGCGCCAATGGGGCTTCCCGGACATCGATATCGACAAGCAACACCTATACGCTGAGAAGCACCGCGGCATTCGCCCCGCCTTTGGCTATCCCGCATGTCCGGACCACACGCCGAAACGCGAGCTGTTTCAGATGCTCGAGGCGACAGACCTTGGACTGGAGCTGACAGAGAGCTGCGCGATGTTACCTGCGGCCAGCGTGTGCGGTATGTACTTCGCGAATCCGAAGTCTCACTACTTCTACTTGGGACGCATTGATCAAGATCAGATCGTCGACTACGCCGAGCGCCGCGGCGTGACCGTCGAGCAAGCGGAGACGCTTCTGGCGGCGAACCGCTAGAGCCAGAAGACGGCGTTACCGCCGTCTTCTGGCTCTTCACTTGCCCCCGAGGAGCTCCAGCCTCAAGTTCTTAAAGCGCACGTCAATCGCGTCTCCAGAGTGAACTTGGAGGGCGATGCGTCCGGAGAAGGCGCCCTCGGGATCTTCGAGGTCCACGCAGATCGTCCCGTTGATCCAGGTTCGTACGCGTTCTTCCGTCGCTTCGATTATGTACTGGTTCCAATCGCCGGCCTTGATGATCGACTCATCACTCTCCGACCACAAGAGCGCGCGACCGTGCTCTTCGTAGAGCTTCCCCCACCAGCCCAGACCGATATCTGCTTGGTAGCCGGTCACATCGCCGCCCTCGATCTGTCGACTCCAAAACTGAACGCCGCTGTTGCCGGTGTTGTCCTTTAGGAGCACGTCGAAGGACAGGCGGAACTCACCAATTTCGTGGTCGCTGAGCAGAAAGGCATTTTTCGCGTGCCCGCCCGTCTTACCTACGATTGCTCCCTCTTCCACGCCCCAAACATCTTCATCACCGGACCAACCAACAAGATCAGTTCCGTTGAAGAAGGCGTTGGATTCGAGTTCCGATGAGAGTGCCCGCACTTGTTCTACACAGCCCAGGTAGGCAATCAAGTCGCGACGCTCACGCTGAGTCATCGAATCTGCTTGCCCCTCGGGCATGACAGAGATGTCACTCAGGATTCGCTCTTCGATGTCATCGATCGCAACCACGATGTCCTCAGTCTCCGTTGCCAGCGTGATAGAACTCTCGGTCTCCGATTTGAGGACTCCTGTGACGAGCAGGCCATCATAAGTACGAACCATGGTCACCTGGTAGTCGCGGCCGATGATCGCATTGGGATCAAGGATGTTGGTCCAAATGTACTCGGCGTCCGCGCGATTAGAACCCGTAATGTCGGGGCCCAAGCTGCCGCCTTCCGCAAATAGGGTGTGACACTTGGCGCAGGTACGATCAAAGACATCACGCCCGTGGGACGGCCTGACAATCGCGTTGTTGTTCACGGCGTACTCCTCGGCCCATTCTGCAATGCGCGCTGTGAGGTCTTCGTCCGATTCGCGAAATACGCCCCAGACTCGCACGCTGGCCTCGTCAACCGCCGTCGATCCGAGCGCACGCAATTTGCGTAGCACAAACTGGGACAGATCCTCGCTGGGTACAGAGCCGTTCTCAACAGCGCCCATGAGCGCCAGCGCGTAGGAATCGCGACCACTGAGAGTGGAAAGTACAAGGTCGCGCTCTTCCGTGCTGAGATCGGGATAGATGGCTAAAAGTGCCTGAGGAGTCGCCGGATCATCGCTGAAAGCCAAGCCGCGAATGGCGGCGCCGCGCAGTGCGTCCTCCACCAGCACCGCACGTAGAGCTGCGCTAGATTTTGCAGCGGAACTGACCGCGACACTATCGAGGGCTCGCAAGCGCCGATCCTCGGGTTGTGACTTATCGAGCAAGATTTCCGTCAGCTTGGGCAACACCGTCCGATCATCAAAGGCAGCAGAAATCCATAGGGCGCGGTCGCGAACCCCTTCATCGCTATCCGCGGCAAATCGCGGATAGAGGTAACTCCACAATTCAGGCATTGCTAGGTGCCGAGCATCGCGTAGGGCATCGTCCAGTTCCTCAAGAATCAAGTCTCGCCAAGTGTTGTCTTCACTTGAAAAGAGCTGATGAAACAACGCATCCCGAGTTGCTGCTTCGGCGGCCGCGCGGCGAACAATTAGCCGTCCAGACTCCTCCAGTTCCGCGCCCTTGGCAAGCAGCACCGCTCTATCCGCATCAATGCCCACATGAGCTTCGAGTCCATACCAAAGTACCGTGGGAATGTTCTTGTCGTCCTTGTCCACCGTGCGCGATAGGAGCGCCTCTGCCAATTCGAAATCCGGGGCGATGCGCTGCAGGGCACTCGCCAAGTACAGTCCGACAACTGGCGAAGGATTGTTCTTCGCTAGCTGAGTTAGAGCCATTCGAGCAGCCGCTGTGGGATCCTTGTCTTCGCATAGAAGCTGAACTGCCCACGCGGCCAAGTACTCCTCCTCGCTCTCTAAGAGTCGGAGCAACTCCGCCTCTTCCAATTGGCCACAAGCATGCAGTGTCCAGAGTGCTCGCAATCGATGAGCGACCGGCACGTCCGCTGCGAGCTGCTGGGTAAGTTCCTTGCGCACCACGGGGTTGTCGCGGCCTTGCAACTCCAAGCGCGCGCGGCGTACCAGATACTCATTGGTCGATTGTTGCAGCCAGGCGAGCTCCTCATCCGCACGGGTGTCAAGGCTCGCCGCCTTGGGTGCTAAGTCGCCATAGCGCAAACGAAACAAACGGCCATTGCTGCGCTCCCAAATTTCGGGAGTGGCCGAGTGGCAAGCACGTTCATCGGACCAGTCAATGAAGAAGACGGAGCCGTCCGGCCCGTACTTCATGTTGATTCCGCGGAACCAAGTATCGTTGGCATTCAGCAGGTCTTCTTCGTGGTGTCCGATGAAGCCGGAACCGTCCGGCACGAAGCTGTCGCTGTTGATGCGGTTGCCATGAATGTTGTTCATGAAGATACGACCGCGGTACTCGTCCGGAAAGGAGTTGCCGAGGTAGATCATCGCGCCCGCGTGAGCATGACCACCACCCGCAGATGACGAAACGTTGTTGCCAACCCAGGGAGTGCTGCCCAGGTAGTGCAGGTGATCGGCGATTGTCTCGATCTCCAGAAAGGCGTGCTTGTTGTAATGCGAACCCGCCTGTCGCACATACCTTCCACCTTGAACCATGTGGAAGAGGTGCGGGATCACGCAGGCTGTGATGAAGGCTTGGCCCTGGTCGTCGAAATCGAGGCCCCAGGGGTTACTTGTGCCCCAGGAAAAAACCTCAAAGGTCTTCTTGGTCGGGTGGTAGCGCCAGACTCCGCAGTTGATCGGTTCACGCTCATTATCCGGCGTGCCAGGCACACCGACCTCCGAATAGGTGAAGACTCCGTGGCAACCGTACAGCCAACCATCCGGGCCCCAGGTGAAGGCATTCAGAGTTTCGTGAGTGTCTTGGTATGCCCAACCGTCAAGCAGGATCTCCGGCGGTCCGTCAGGCACTAGGTCGTGGTCTCGATCAGGAATGAACATCAGATTCGGTGCAGCACCCACCCAAACACCGCCGAGCCCAACTTCCAAACCACTGATCAAGTTCAGGTCGTCAGCAAAGACAGTTCGAGTCTCGAAAGATCCGTCATTGTCCGCATCTTCAAAAACCACGATCATGTCCTTGGCGTCCTCGTCAGCCACACGCACGGGATAGCTGTGAGCCTCTGCGACCCAGACCCTTCCACGATCATCAATAGCTAAGGCTATCGGCTGATATAAGTCGGGTTCAGCGGCGATCAGATCTACATGAAAGCCAGCGGGGACGCTCATGGCAGCTGCCGCTTCGAGGGCAGTCTGCCCGCTGAATTTGGTGTCGTCCGCGACCAACATCAGTTGTGAACTGTCGATGACAGGCTTCTCTGCGTGGAATAAAAAATCGTCGTAGTTGATGTGACCCCAACCTCCCGGCTGTTCATCAACAATGAGGATGCGGATCATCTCGCCTTGATGCGCACGCAGATCCACCACTGCCACTAGCAGAGGCTCTGTGTTTGGGCCCGACGAGCTAAAAATCACATCGCCCGCTGCGCTTTCGATGACCACACGCGTGCTGAAATCTCTGCCGCCACCCACCAGGAAGCTTGCCCAGGGATGCGTGACTTCGAACTCGACGGAGGTCAGAACTCCAACGCGGGCGTCCCCGTGAATCTCATAGCCACCGACCCAATACTCCCCAACATGGTCACTGCTATCCAGACCACGTTGGGCGGTCTTGTCACCGCGCACGGGCTGGCCTTCGAAGGCGTCGCCGCTGGTAGTCCAATCGGTCAAGTCGCCGCTCTCAAAGCCCATGTTGAGATCGCCGCCGGAGCTATCCTTGGGGAGAATTCCTTCGCGCTCGTTAGGACTCGGCGCAGGCGGATCCGGCAGGTACAACGGCGGCTCGTCAACAGATATCGATTCACCTTGCATAAGAACAAAGGTGCCCTGTTTATTGCCAACAACAACGTCCGGGCGCCCGTCTCCGTTCACATCACCCACCACAACCTGGGTACCCACTCCGGAGTCGTCATCAATCAAGTGCGGTACGAAGCGCACGCCATCCGCTCTGCGCTCCAAGCGAAACCAGTAGACAACGGAAGGCAACCCGGGAATTGGGTCACCGTCAGGACCGTGGGACCAATGGCGCTTGCCCGTTACCAGGTCAAGCAGACCATCACCATCCATATCCGCGACCTGCAAGGCATGGATGGCAGAGAAACGCACGCCCCAAGGATTGGTCTCTCGCGTGCCGTCCATCAACAGGTGCTCAATAAAATCCGTGTCATCGCCGTTTGTCGCAGGCACTTGCTCAAACCACGAAAGCCCCCATCCGTGGGCCCACAGGGAAGAGATGACATCGGAATCACCATCACCATCGATGTCGTAGACAAAGATCTGTGCTCCACCACCTTTCGTCGTGAAGGCATGTGCGTGTTGCTCCCACAGAACACCCTCTTGCAAATTAACGGGCTGTTCCCACCAACCATCTGATTCAATCAAGTCGAGACGGCCGTCACTATTCACATCCCCCACACCCAGCCCGTGAGTAAAGCGTCCCTTCTTGAGCGCAGGTGAGACGGCCTGAAACTGCCACGGTTCATCGGGCGCTTCCCAGTTCGCGCGCGCAAAACCAAAGGCCCCACCATGACAACAGACGAGTTCAGGTTTACCGTCCGAGTCGATGTCCGTCAGGATCGGCGACTCATTGTCAACGCCATTGAAGACGACATGTGCCGTCCAATGGTCTTCGCTATGTCCAGGATTTCGATACCAAGTCGCCGCCTTACCGGGAAAGCCGATTTTGAAGATATCGTTCAGCCCATCGCCATCCAAGTCGAGCACGAATGCAAAGAAGTCATCCGAGTAGGCCAAAGGGTCCGCTTCCACCACCGGCATGAACTCATGCGCGCTACTGAACTCCGGACCCGCATACCAGAAGGGTCCGGAGACGATGTCCTGCACGCCGTCAGCATCGATGTCACCGAAGGTCGCGCCTTCGCTATAGAAGGTCTCCGAGAGCCGCAGTCGGCGAAAATCAGCCGAGGATGATTGAGCGCTCGAAGAGAAAACTGGTGCGACAGCACAGATAATGAGCAGAGCGCAACATTTGATCACAATATTCTTACTGGCGGTGAGAGCGGGAGGCCAAGATTCTAATCTCTAACCGAGTAATGCATCAATTGGTTTCATACAAGTGCTCCCTGCGCCAGAATGGCCTCCATGAAGAACCCAATTGTCAAGATCATCCAAGACTCAGGATGCTGCTCGTACCTGGTGGGTTGCCGACAAACCAAGAAGTGCGTCATCGTCGACCCGAAGGTCGGGCAGGAAGGCATCTACCTGGACTTGATCGAGAGCTTCGGCCTGAACTTGATCGCGACTATCGACACCCACACTCACGCGGATCATCTGTCAGCTTCATCGATTTTCCTGAAGCAAGAGGTTGCGTTATGGATGTCGAACCAAACGCAGTGTTCACGAGACTATCGCGCTCTATCTCCCGGCGAGACCATTGAGATCGGTGAACTGGCTTTCAAAGTGCTTGAGGTTCCCGGGCACACGCCGGACTCCATTGCGCTATTCGGCCATGGCCTATTGCTCAGCGGTGACAGCCTGTTCATGGGTGGATTGGCCCGCGCGGACTTTCATGGAAGCGATCCCGAGCGCTTATTCAATTCGGTTCAAGAACAATTGATGTCGCTCCCTGATGACACACTTGTCTTTCCAGGTCACGAGTACAACGACTATCTGTTCAGTACAGTTGGCTATGAACGCGCCAACAACCCGGCCTTGCAACACGCCAGTGGTAGCGCTTACGCCAAGTCTTTGGACAATATCGAAGGCGCAGGCAATAGCCCCGGCGTGACCTCCAATTTAGCTTGCAACCTGGAACGCGATCCCGAGTTGCCCGAGTCTCCGCCCAATGTGGCGGCCTGCTGCGCCGCCCCATCGGCTGGTGGCGGAGAGGTGACGATTGCAGCGACGACACCCGAGAAATGCCACGATGAGTTGGCCTCGATCACAGCGAACGGCCACTGGATTGACGTGCGCGAGCCCTGGGAATTCGAAATGGGTCGCATCCCTGGTACCCGTAGCGTGCCCCTCTCAGAGCTAGGCTTTCACTTGGGGAGCATCCGATCAGGAACACCGTTTACGATTAGCTGCCGCTCTGGGGTGCGCTCCATGAGCGCAGCGCGCACATTGGAACGCCTGGGTGTACTAAGCCACCCAGTCAATTTGACCGGCGGAATACTAGCCTGGCAGGCCCTCTTTCCAGTCAAGGGTAAAAAAGTATCCTGATTGACCCAGCGCACGTTCAGCAGGCAAAGATTTCTTGCCGATAGGTTCGTTTAGAAATGGCCATCTGACCCTCTCGGAGTCGAAGCCTTTATGAGCAAGTACACTCCCTATCCTAACCCTTCTCCGCCCGTATGAATCGTGCCCCAAGTAGCCTATGAAACGAATTCTATTCGTTGACGACGAGCAGTGCGTGCTCGACGGCCTAAGGCGCATGCTGCGCGGGAAGCGGCACAAATGGGAGATGACTTTTCTTTCAAGTGGCGAGGAAGCGCTGCTCGAGATGGAGAAGTCGAGCTATGACGTGATCGTCTCAGATTTGCTTATGCCGGGTATGGATGGTGTCACCTTGCTGGGCAAGATCAAAGAAAAGTACCCCGGTGTTGTGCGTTTGATTTTGACGGCACATTCAGAGTTGGAGGCGACGCTCAAGACGATGCCTGTCGCACACCAATTCCTTAGCAAGCCCTGCGCTGCGGATACCTTGCAGAGTGTTGTGACGCGTGCTTGCGATCTGCGCCAGTTACTCGACAACGCTGCCCTGCAAGAGATGGTCGGTAAGATCGACTCATTGCCCGCCGTTCCAGCGATCTACAACGAGCTCACGGTAGCCTTGGCCGACCAAGACGTCTGCCTCGATTCTGTAGGCAAGATCGTTGAGAGAGACATCGCCATCGCCAGTAAGATCCTGCAACTGGTCAACTCGAGCTTCTTCGGTGTGGCCAAGTCAATCGACAGCATTCGCCAAGCGACGACCTACCTAGGCACAAGCATGTTGAGTAATCTGGTGCTGTCGATGGAAGTCTTCCGCTCCTTTGATGGATCGTCGCTGCCACTGGGCTTCTCGATCGACAAGGAACAATCCCACGCGACCTTGGCTGGTCGCATCGCTCGTCATCTCCTTCAGGATAAGGCTCAGGCCGAGCAGGCCTTCTTGGCGGCGATGCTGCACGATGTGGGGAAGTTAATTCTCGCTACAAAGTTCCCGGTTTTGTTCGCTCAGGTTGAGGAGGCCAAGAGCAGGCTTGACGGACCCGACTGGATGGCGGAGGAAGGGATAAGTGGTTTCACACATGCGGAGATTGGCGCGTACTTGCTCGGTATTTGGGGTATGCCGTACACGATTGTTGAAGCCATAGCTAATCACCATCAGCCGTCGCGAGTTGCCCATGAGGGGTTTGATGTGGTTGGCGCTGTGCATGTGGCGACGGGGCTGGCTGAGGAATTTTCGCGGGGTGAATGTGCTTCAGAGGAGGAACTAGATCAGGCCTTCGATTTGGAGTATTTGGAAGCTGTGGGTGTGCGGGAGAAGCTTGCGGAGTGGCGGGAAATTGCGAAGGGTGAGTTTGGGGTTGGTGATGATCAGGAAGTTGCAGGGGAAGCTGCTTAGGGGTTGGGCCTGTTGAGCTCCACTTCAAAAACACGCACCTCTGCTTCTCGATCGGCGAGGATTCCGATGATCTCTCCATTCGCGTCGCAAGCGAGGCTTTGACCGCCGAAGAGGAAGCCAGTCCAGGGACCGTGCTCGATCGTACCAGTGGCATCCACACCGACGAACGGCGCATCAACGCGCCGTGCTGTGTGAGCCACCCAACTGTGCAGGCTGTTACCGTGCTCTGGCCAGTCTTTGAGCGGGGCAGCCCAGCCGTAGGGCACTAAGACAAGGTCAGGGTGATTGGCTGCGATCTCTGCTACGATTTCATCGGGGAAGGTATCCGCGCAGATCAACATTCCAATTCGGCCGAAGCGCGTGGTGACGACCGAGTCTTTCGCGTTGTTCCCGGGTGAGTAGGCGGGTTCCATCAACTCGGTGAGGATGTTGATTTTGCGGTGGCGTAGGAGGAGTTCGCCATTGCTGTCGAGGAGGACGGCTGAGTCGTAGAGGAGATTGCCTTCGCGCTCGGCTAGGCCGATAGCGATCATGAGCTTGTGCTTGCGGGCGAGTTGAGCGAGGCGCTGGGTGGTTTGACCGGGGATGGGGTCGGCGAGTTGGTGGGCGGCGGGGTTGAGCCAGCCGTAGAGGGTGGTCTCAGGGAATACGGCGATGTCGGCGTTGTGGAAGGCGGCTTGGGCGAGGGCGGTATCGATGGAGTTGAAGGCTTGGGTGTATTCTCCAGTGATGTGGAGTTGGCACGCGGCGATGCGAACTGTGGTGAGGGTGGAGCTCAGGTTGGGCACGCCGGTTGTGCTGCAGGCGGTTGTCAAGCAGAGGAGGAAGGGCCAGACAGCTTGGGTGGGGTACATGGGTGGATGCTAGCAGGAACGGGCGAGGGTCGCTTGGGATGGGAGATTGGGTGGCGACAAGAGGGGTGGACGGCCACGCATGCTCCGCAAACCTACGCTTTTGGGGGCGGGTGCTTTTGGCCGGGCGGCGTGAACTGCGGGTTGATTGGTTTGACTTGGTCGCAGTTGAGAAGCAACTGAGATTTGGGAGTCACGGGGGCTTCGCAGACTACTTTTACGGGAGGGTCTGGAGTTTGCGGGGGCTTTGAACTCGCGGAGTTATTTGAGATGCGGTCATCGGGCGGATGTCTCGGATAAAACTTAGATTCTGAAGGCTTTGGGCCTTCGGAAAGAGTGCCGGGTTCAAGTGGGTTTTAGGTTGTCGCAAACGCCGTCTATTCGCGGATTAGAGGCATAACAAGGCACTTTAGGTGGAACAAACGGGGGGCTCAAACATCTATGGTGATATGCAAAGCGAACTCGTGTTTCCGAATGGTTGGGGTGGTTGGAGAAAGGGGAGCGGTCCTCGGAAACGGAAGTCGGGGGTGGCGCATGTGACGCGGCCGAGGGTTAAGAAGAGTGATGTGATGCATCTCACTTGGAAGTTGCGGAAGGAGTTGCCTTCACTGCGAAACAACTTGGCGGCTCGTGCGATTTTTGATGCGCTGCGAGGGGCGAAGATCGCGGGGCTGCGGGTCATTCATTTTTCGATTCAGGACGATCACATTCACATGATCGTGGAGGCTCCGAATCGCGAGTTTTTGGCCAACAGCATGCGCGGACTTGGCTGCCGAATTGCCAAGGGTTTGAACAAGGCTTGGTGCCGCACTGGCAAGGTGTTCGCCGAAAGGTTTCACCTGGTGCTACTCGAGGGTTTACGGCAAGTGCGCAACGCACTGCGCTACGTTTTGAACAACCACTTGAAGCACAAGCAGGGAGCGGAGAGAGGCCGACCCGACCGCTTCTCTTCAGGGGAGTACTTCCACGGCTGGAGCGACTTTAAGCGCTTACGGGACCCGGACGGTATGAACTCCGTCGTCTCGAGAGGGAGCAGGCGAGTTACGCTTGGTTGGAAGCGCGGGTACGCTTCGATTGCTTTGGACTGCGTCCCCGGGTAGTTGTTCTTTTTGACGACCACACTGCGGCGAACTCTTGGGGCTCTCGTTAGTGCCAGACTCCAGGTGCTTCGTGTCCGGTGCTCTCTACCCAAGCGTTGTAGTCTCGGTGGAAGATCAGGGGCTCGTTTGCGCGTTCTTCTCCCCCGCCGGTTAGGTCTAGAACTCTATTGGCTAGGCCGCGTAGGAAGGTTCGGTCGTGGGAGACGAAGAGCATTGTGCCTTCGAATTTTGAGAGTGTCTTGACTAGCATTTCCTTGGTTTGCAAATCCAAGTGGTTGGTTGGCTCGTCGAGTACTAGGAAGTTCGGCGGGTCGTAGAGCATTTGAGCCAAGACTAGTCGAGAGCGTTCACCACCGGATAGGACGGAGATCGGTTTGTCGATGTCGTCGCCGGGGAAATCGAAGGCACCCAGTAGGGTTCGTTTGCTAGAAATTGAGGCGGTTGGGAAGCTGGCGTCGATTTGGCCGTAGACGGTCAGGGACGAGTCTAGGAGTTCAAGGGATGACTGGGCGAAGTAGCCAATTTTCAGGCTTGCTCCGAGTTTCACCTGGCCGGTATCCGCTTTGACAATTCCAACGACCATCTTGAGTAGGGTCGTCTTGCCCGCGCCGTTCCCTCCCATGACGCACCAGCGTTCGCCACGCTTTATTTCGAAGTTGAAGTTGTTGTAGATCCTGCGATCGCCATAACTCTTGCAGACACCTTTGAAGGCTACAATATCGTTGCCGGAGCGCGGTGGAGTTCGAAACTCGAAGGGCACGAGGACGCGTTTTTTGGGCGGTTCAAGCTTCTCAATCTTATCGAGCTTCTTGACGCGCGATTGCACCTGGGATGCTTTGGCTGCGTTCTTTTCGAAACGTTCGATGAAGCGCTCTTCCTTCTTCAGCATCGCCTTCTGCCGGACAAAGGCAGCTGCTTGTCCTTGGGTACGTGCCTTGCGTTGTTCGTCGTAGAAGTCGTAATCGCCGGTGTAGCTGATCAATTCGCCCGCGTCGATGTCCACCAAGCGGGAAACCACACGATTCATGAAGTCGCGATCGTGACAGGTGATCAGGATTGCTGCCTTGGTTGCTCTCAGGTACTCCTCAAGCCAGAGGATCGACTCAATGTCCAGATGGTTTGTGGGCTCGTCAAGTAGCAGAACATCCGCCTGTCCGATCAAGACCTTGGCAATCGAGACGCGCATGCGCCAACCGCCAGAGAGATCGCCGATGTTGCCGTTGATTTGATCCTCGCTGAATCCGAGTCCGTGCAAGACTTCGCGCGTACGAGCTTCCAACTCGTAGCCGCCACGCTGTTGATACTCGCCCTGCACTTCACCGAAGCGCTCTAGAATCGCATCCATTTCGTCCATGCGCTCTGGATCCGACATGGCCGCCTCCAGTTCTTCAAGTTCGACGTGCAAGTCTCCGAGCCGACCGCTGCCAAGGATGGCTTCATCCAAGACCGATCCATCACTGATCTCACCCGCATCCTGACGGAAGTAGGAGATAGCCGTGTCCTTGGGGACGGAAATCTGACCGCTATCGGGGTGTTCCTCCCCCTCCATCAGGCGAAATAGGGTCGTCTTGCCCGAACCGTTGGGGCCCAACAACCCGACTTTCTCGCCTGGGTTCAATTGGAAGGAGGCATCAAGCAGGAGAGCTTGACGGCCGTAGTGCATCGAGACGTTTGTGAGCGCAATCATTAGCTGGGCAGGGTACCGCCTTGGCGCAAACGGGGATACCGAGCCCAGTGAAAAAACGCGACTTAGCGGGTCATTGCGCCTGGCGACTTGGCCAACTCGATCTTCATCTCGGGATAGCTCGCGGTTTCTACGAAGCTTGCCCCACGGGCGCCGAGCTTGCGAGCATTGGGACCGTCGCTCACCTCGAAGACTCCCAACTGGCAATCGACTTCGATCGATCCTGACCAGGGAAGCAGAGTGAACTCGCAGAAGATGTAACTGCAGGGAAGCTCCTTAGCCTCGGTTCCAACCTGCCCCCAGCTCTCAAGAATCAAGCCGAAGGGGATTTCCGTGGCGGCATCAACGGCCCGCAGGCAATCCATCGATGATGAGAGAATGCCGCAACGCTGGGCGATGCTCGCAACTTCTTTCACAACAGTCCCGACGACTTGAGTAGCTCCAAAGGCCTCCACAGCACAGGCACGAATCTCGATGAAGGTGAAGACACTGGGAAACTCGCTCAGAAGCTCGACCACAGACTTCAAATCGGCCAGGGGTTCATCCACGAACTGAGTACCTAGACGTGCCGCTTCGACAGCACGCAGTCCACAGACTTCGCTATCGTTCAATTCGACAAGCTTGCCCTCCTTGCTGCAAATGCGCTCCAGACTCTCGTCGTGGAACAACCAGGCGGTTCCAGAAGCAGACAGCTGCACTTCTACCTTGAGAAACTTGGCGCCACCCTCAAGGACAGCGCGAATGCCCGAAAGAGTGTTCTCCGGAAAGCGCGAGGGATAGCCGCGATGGGCGATCATTTCATAGCTGGGAGCGGTCAGTTTGAATTCAATCATGGAAGTGCAAGGAGTGCGGCCAGGGAGGGGTCCTATGCCAGTTTGATCGGCAAAAGCCCAAGGGACCCCTTAGTTGAATTTTCGATATCGGGTCCGCGCTGAAAGCGCCACAGAGCCCTCTATAGCGCCGCCGCAGAGCAGCGGCGCGTATGAGACCGCGTGACGCTTTCCAAGTGCAGCTTCAATTGCGGCCTCCCAGAACTCTTCAGCAGCTCCCCGACAGGGAAAAATCTTCTCGGTTCAGGGTCCAACGTCACGGCAGCATCCACATGTTTTGTCCCTAGGCATTGAGCTTTGATCGACGAGGAGCTCGCCGTTCAGTTGCTGGGTACTGGCCCATTCAATAGGGACCGTGGCTGCGAATCACCGGTCTGGATTGCTGCCATTGTCCGCCCACTGAAGGGTTCAGCTTCCAGTATCCAGAGTGGGCGATATGCATGGGATCGTTTAGTATCGGGCGTCCCAGTATCAAGCCCCCCCGCCACATGCTCCATACGGCTCTATTACTCCTAGCAACACTTGGTTTGGCAGATGAGGGCGTTGAGTACGCCAAGGATGTCGCACCGATTTTTGAGGCACGCTGCATCAAGTGTCATGGCGTCAAGAAACAAAAGGCCGGCTTGCGACTAGATACTTCTGCCCGAGCTCTGGCGGGCAGCGATTATGGTGAGAACCCGGTGGTGGTGGCAGGCGATCCGGAAGAGTCAACCCTCTACGAGCTAGTCTCCACGGCGGACGAAGAGGAACGCATGCCACCCACTGGCAGCCCACTCGACGTGGATCAAATTGAGGTTCTACGTCGTTGGATCAAACAGGGCGCGCCGGGCAGTGTTCTGAAAGAAGTCGAGGCCGAAGGCAAAGAGCATTGGGCCTACGTCCCTCCCCTGCGGTCAACGCCACCCCAGGTTGACGATGACTGGGCACGCACTGACCTCGATCAATTTGTACTTGCGAGAATGAAGGCCGAGGGGTTGGCGCCCATGCCGGAGGCAGACCCGGCAACCTTGCTGCGCCGCCTTTCTCTCGATCTCACGGGCTTGCCCCCCAGCGCCAGCGAGCTCGACGCCTTTCTCAATGACGAATCAGAGGGCGCCTACGAGCAAGCGCTGGAGCGCTTGCTGGATTCGCCCGCCTACGGCGAACGCATGGCACGCGGCTGGTTAGACCTGGCCCGTTATGCGGACACAAATGGCTACGAGAAGGATCAGCGCAGGAGCGTGTGGCCTTGGCGCGATTGGGTGATCGACGCCTACAACACGGACATGCCCTTTGATCAATTCACCATCGAGCAGCTCGCGGGCGACTTACTTGAACAGCCAACACAAGCCCAACGCGTTGCAACAGGCTTCCACCGCAACACGATGATCAACGCCGAAGGCGGCGTGGATCCGGAAGAATATCGCGTTGCAACCGTCGTCGATCGCGTGAATACGACCGGCGCGGTTTGGATGGGCACGACCTTTGGCTGTGCGCAGTGTCACACGCACAAATTCGACCCGCTCAGCCATCGCGAGTACTACAGACTCTTCGCATACTTCAACTCCACCACGGACATCGGCCCCTCGGATAGGCCACGCATCGATGCCCCAACGCCAGTGCAAGCCGTAGAGTTGGCAGAGCGGCAGCTGGAGACCGATCAACTCGACGCGCTATTCATCGGCTGGAGTGACGAGCGAGAGCGAGAGCTCGAAGCACTCACCTCGACTTCACGTGGCTGGCAAACGCTACCGCCACTCAGTGTCGAATCAGATACCGAAGCGACTTTCCTTATTCGTGCAGACGATTCCATCCTTGTTGCGGGCGAAGCACAGGACAAGGACCTCTACCTTATTAAGCTTGAACTTGAAGCGGGAGTCCTCCAGCAACTGCGCCTTGAGGTGCTTCTGGATGAAGCTCTCAAAGCGATGGGTCCCGGACGCTCGGGTCAGGGAAACTTCGTCTTGAATGAAATTCGCGCGCTTATCACGCGGCCTGGATCCGAGCCTAAGACAATCAAGTTCTCCGCAGCGCGTGCGGACTTCTTCCAAGATTCCGATAACAAGCCTTGGCGACCGGAACACACTCTGGACGGTAACTTAGAAAGCGGCTGGGCCATCGGAGGACAAACGGATAGCGCACACCAGCTGCTACTGACCCTCGCTGAATCCTTCGAAGTCAACTTGGGAGATGTGCTTGAGATAGAGTTAGATCAGCAATATGGAAGCGGCCACGTCATCGGCAGCTTGCGGATTTCAGCGAGCGCCAGGCCCGCGGATACTCACCTTCCCCTGCGCCCTGATGTGGAAAGCTGGCTCGCTCGGCGCGAGTACTTGAACGGCGATGAACGCGAGGCTTTGCACGCTTGGTTCTTTGCGAACACAGAAAGCCTTGAGCTTGAACGTAAGCGTTTAGCTGAACTCAATGCCTTGCCCGGGGCACCGACGACGCTCGTGATGCAAGAGCTCGATGAGCCGCGTATCACGCACCTACTCGATCGTGGCTCCTTTCTTGCTCCGGCAGAAGTGGTCGAAACTGGTGTCCCTGCGGTAATGGGTGCTATTGACGCCAACGCACCGAGAAATCGACTTGGCCTCGCCCAGTGGCTTGTAGATGGCTCACACCCGCTCACGGCACGAGTCGCGGCCAATCGTCTTTGGGCGCAAGTCTTTGGGCGCGGGCTGGTCACTACCGAAGGTGACTTCGGCACGCAGGGGGCACTGCCTACGCACCCTGCCTTACTCGACTGGTTAGCCTGTGAATTCATCGACGCTGGTTGGTCGACCAAGTCGCTCCTGCGAACCTTGATGACTTCTGCAACGTACCGGCAATCCTCCAAGGTCACGCCTGCTTCCAAGCTCGCGGATCCGGACAATCGCTGGCTCGCACGTGGCGCCCGTTATCGTGTTGAGGCTGAAATGGTTCGCGACATAACCCTGGCAACTGCTGATCTACTCGATCGCACCATCGGCGGCCCAAGCGTGTTCCCCTCACAGCCGGAGGGTATCTGGAACATGACCTACAGCGGTGATCAGTGGAAGTCGGCGAGCGACCACAACCGCTTTCGTCGCGGGCTCTACACTTTTTGGCGCCGAACCGCGCCCTATCCGGCCTTCATGGCCTTTGACGCAACAAGCCGCGAGGTGAGCTGTACACGACGTGATAGGTCCAACACGCCCCTGCAGGCCTTGGCGCTACTCAATGATCCGGCCTTCGTCGAAGCTGCTGTCGGTCTCGGTGCACGCATGCTGCGCACGCAGGGCGGAGGCGAGCGACAGGTCGCCGCACTCGGCTTCCGCCTGTGCACCAGCCGCTTCGCTACAGAGGCAGAGATCGATGTGCTCGTTGGGCTCTACCAGAGTGAGTTCACACGCTTCACTGCGGATCCTGAAGCGGCGAGTGCCCTGCTTGATGTACCGCTGCAAGTCCACTTGGGCGAGCTTCCCCCTGCCCAACTTGCTGCCTGGTCTGTTGTCGCCAATGTCCTTCTCAACCTTGACGAAACGATCACTAGGAACTGAATCATGACTCACGTAAACGACAAGGCATCCCTCACTCGCCGCGCGCTGCTTGAGAGTTGTATAGGGGGCGTGGGCGCAGCAGCCTTCGCGGGACTCGCGGGAGCACAGGCGGAACAAAGTCTGCTGTCGGCGAAGTCCTCGCACTTCCCAGCCAAGGCCAAGCGCGTCATCTACTTGCATATGGCGGGTTCGCCTTCCCAGCTGGATCTATTCGATCCAAAGCCCAAGCTTGCGGAACTGGATGGCAAGGACATCCCAGCAGAGTTCGTAGAGAACGAACGATTTGCTTTCATCAAGGGGACGCCCAAGATTTTGGCTTCTCCCTACGAGTTCAAGCAACACGGGGAGAGCGGTGCTTGGATCTCAGAGCTCTTGCCGCACACGGCCGCCATCGCGGATAAGTTGACCTTCGTGCGTTCGATGACTACCGAACAATTCAATCACGGGCCTGCTCAGATATTCATGAACACTGGCAACGCGATCATCGGAAGGCCGAGCTTCGGCTCCTGGATGTCGCATGGGCTTGGAACAGAGTGCGCCGACTTGCCCGCATTTATCGTGATGCTATCCGGATCCTATGGACCAAGTGGCGGCGCCGCATGCTGGAGCAGCGGATTCCTTCCCACGATACATCAGGGCGTTCGCTTTCGAAGCAAGGGTGATCCGGTTCTGTTCTTGTCTAATCCCGATGGCATGGACGACGCATGCCGTCGCCGTTCCTTGGATGCGTTGCACGAGCTCAACACCAAACGCTTGGAAGAGGTGGGCGACCCAGAAATTGCTACGCGAATCGCTCAGTATGAGATGTCTTACCGCATGCAATCCAGTGTGCCGGAACTTGCAGATCTCGCCAGTGAATCCCAAGCGACCCTGGATCTCTACGGTGTCAAACCAGGTGAGAAGTCTTTTGCCCGTAACGCACTACTAGCTCGACGCTTGGTCGAACGCGGAGTTCGCTTCGTCCATCTCTATCACTGGGGTTGGGACAGCCACGGGACGAGCCCGGGCGACGACATCATTACATCGCTTCCCGAGCGCTGCCAAGAAACAGATCAAGCTTCCGCTGCCCTAATCACAGATCTAGAACAACGTGGCTTGCTCGAAGATACGATTGTCGTTTGGGGCGGAGAATTCGGGCGCACGCCAATGAACGAGAAGCGCAACGGCTCTAAGTTCCTCGGACGTGACCACCACCCTCATGCCTTCACGATTTGGATGGCAGGCGGCGGAATGAAGCCCGGCATGACCTACGGAAAGACGGACGAGTTGGGCTACTTCGTGGTAGAGAACCCCGTCAAGGTGCATGACTTGCACGCGACACTCCTGCATCAACTAGGACTCGACCACGAACGTCTGACCTACTTCCACCAAGGTCGCGACTTCCGCTTGACCGATGTGGAAGGCGATGTACTTCGCGATCTTATCTCCTGAAGTGCGAGCCGCTGGCGCTACTCTTCCTCGAAGACAAAGTGCTTGTGGTCTCCGATCCGCTTGTAGCCGAGCTTCTGATAGATTGAGTTCGAGGTAGGGTTGGCGAGGTCTGTGTAAAGCGTCACGCGCTTGCGCGCAGGTTGGTACAGGCTTCCATCGAGCAGGCCCGCTGTCAGCTCAGCGACAACATTGGATGCATAACCACGACCACGGAATTCGTCCGGTGTGTAGACGAGACTGACCGTAATCCCTTCGCGAAGCGGACGACTCCAACCGGCGCAGGCCACGGGTTCCCCATCGACTTCCCAAAAATACAGGCTGCGCTGCTCTACTTGCGGCACAGTTCCCGGCAGCTTTCCAGGGGTAGCTTCGGGTAGGTTGCAATCGATCATGAACTGGTACACCCACCTTTGGCATAGCTCGAAGTCGCCGTCACTGACCACACGCAGGCGGCCCTCCGCCGGGCGCGGAGAAGTAAGTTCAGTCAGCTCGTAGAGCCCCATGCCAGCGTGCAAGGTCAGCGTGCCTGTCGCTTGCCGTCGCCAGACCTCAGCGACCACATCGACGACCTCGGTTGGCCCAACGCAGCCCACCAAGGTCTCCAGGTAGTCAATCAGTTCGACTGCGGCCAGCTGCGCCGCATCGGCAGCCATTACCGAGAAGACAACGGAGCGCATGGGGGTTTGAATCGCGACAGCAACCACCCCAGTGCTATCTCCCACACTGAAAAAGCGGGTTCCCGCATCGGCTTCGCGCGACTCGTCCCGTACTCGGAGTGCCAGGCCCATAGGAAGAGAGTTTTGCGACTCATTCATCTCGAGAAAGGCCATGGCAACTTCCAAGAACTGCCCAGCCGATTGGTGTTCAATAAATTCCATGTCCTGCTAATGCTACCTACTGGATCTACACAATGACTAGAAACAAGCCTTTACGATTGGAATCTGCAATCGCTTGAAAAGAAGCAAACTTCGGTTCATGTTGACCCGTAAGGTTCGTCGACCTAACGTTACCCAGCTCATGCTTCGTCTCCTAGCATCACTCCTATTTACCCTCGCCCTCTTGGTCGGCCCAGCACTCTGCATGGGCGGATTGCTCGAACATGAGTGTGAAGGCGATGGTATGGCGCAGTGTGAACATGAAGATTGTTGCGCGGACGATCCCTGTGAAACTTTGGCTAGGCCTGACGCACCAAACCATGATGAAAGCTGCGCAGCGCAGTCGCTGACGATTCAGCTCATCATGCCAGGTATCGGGACCCGATCGTCGGAGTTACCTAGACGCGACCATCGGGAACATCCGGCGCCGCCACTGAGATCGCGCTGGCCCTACGTCGCGCAGAATCGGCCGCTCCTCATCTGATCAAAACCCTCGCCGAAGTGTTTCGGCGGGAGAATTTGTACGTGAGCTTTTGCTCGCGTAGATCTTGCCCGCCGCAAGTCCCATGAGTGAGTCGTTTTGTCACCGGATGTATGCAGCATCGAATCTCCCGCGCAGTATCCCTGTGCCTGGTAGCTAGCCTCGCTGGTTGCGCAACCTACCAATCATCCCCGCTCAATGTCCGTTCGATACTCGACGAGCTAGAAGCCGTCGAGTGGAGCAGCATGGGCAACGCGGAGCTAGAAAATAGCTACAAGCCCGGCCAGCGTGAACTCGCGGCCTTCGCGATCACACACAATCCTGGCCTGGCTGCCATCCGCGCTCAATGGGATGTGCATCAATCGCTTCTCGTGGAAGCGGGTCTCCTACCCGATGTGCAGGTGAGCTGGGATGCGATGGACGTTTTGGCCAGCCAGATCACCGACGGAAATTCCAGCAGTACCGATGTTATAGCTGGCTTCGGATTCCTAGTCCCGCTCAGGCGTCCAGGGGAACTGGATGCAAGAGAAGGCATTGCGAGCGGACAGCTAGACGGGGTCCGTTTGCGGATCAAGGCTGCGGAATGGGAGCTCACTCGCAAGATCTTTGTCGCCTGCGAAAAGCTCTCAAAAGAGCAGCAACTTACCTCACAAACGGAGGAGCTTGCACAACTCTTGAAGTCAACATCTGACTTCTTCCGGCGAGCTCAAGAGGCCGGTGCGGTTACAGCAATCGAAGCCAACCTAGCCCTCGGCGAGCTACAGGCAATGCAACTCAAAGGTATTCGGGCGCAGGCCAATGCCCTCCTCGCGCAACAAGAATTGAACGCCCTGCTGGGCCTGCCTCCAGCAACGGCTATTGACGTGGTGTTCAACGCCAAACCCGAGGAGTACTCTGAGATGCAACTCAGCATTGACGATCTCACGAACCTGGCGATCAAGAGCCGCCCGGACCTGCTAGGGCTCCTTGCAGACTATGAAGTGAGTGAGGCGCAGCTTCGTCTTGCCATCAGTGAGCAGTACCCGATGATCGCCATTGGAACTGGACTGCAACTAACGCTTCCACTCTTCTCCAACTTCGGTGAAGCAGCCATCAAAACTGCCCGAGCAAAACGCGAGCAGCAAGCGCGTGAATTCAAGGTCGCCATTCATGGCGCAAGACAGCAAATAGCCATGGAGCACTCGCTCTGGAAGCTTGCACAGAGTGAAGTCGAAATGGTCGAGGACGAGCTCCTACCCAACGCTGAACGCACCCTAGCTCTCTGCATCGAATCTTTTGAAGTTGGTGAGATCACTCTACTCGAGACACTTGCCCTGCAGCGGGCTCTCGTCGATGCGCGTACGACGCGCATTGAAACTCGTGCCGCGCGTGCACAACACTCCTGGAACTTGCTCGCAGCCAGCGGATGCCTGCTAACTACCGATTCTGTTAAGGAATATGAGAGCCCCAAGAACGATGAGCACTAGATCAAACTACCCGTGCTGGCTGTGGATCGTACTCATAGCGCTCTTCTGCGCATGTTCTCCTCAAGAACATCTCGAAGACGAGCATGCAGGGCACGATGACCACGGCGAAGAAGAAGGCCATGTAGAGCTGACTAAGAAGCAATTTGATGCCGCCGGGCTAAAGGTCGTTACGGCCGCTCCGGGCAAGGTCGCTGATGCACTTACTCTCGCGGGCAGCGTAGCTCCCAATGCAGATTCCGTGCTGCACGTCACGCCTCGCGTTCCAGGACAGGTTCGCAGCGTGTACAAGCAACTCGGCGAGTCTGTTCAGAAAGGAGAACTCCTGTGCATCATTGACAGCGTCGAACTCGGCGATGCCGTCGCCGACTACTTACGTCACGAAGCGATGCTCAAAGCCGCACAAAGCACAATCAAACGCGAAGGAGAGCTTTTCGACGAGCGCCGCACCGCCCTTAGCGAGGTTCTCGATGGCGCAATCCAGGTCCAGGAACGGATCCATGCCCGCGAAAAAGAGCTGCAAGAAAAGGCTGTTACCACTGTACGACCGCTGCTCGAAGCTGAGCGCGCCTTGCAACTGGCCAAACTCGACAAGAGCAAAAAACACAACGAGTTGAAGGCAGAACGTGACACGCGCATTCTTGAACTAGAGCTCATCCTCCAAGCCGAGACCATCGACTACACCGCCGCGAACAATCGCTTACGTGCTCTTGGGCTCGATTCAAAAGATCTCCAAGAGATCTCCGTCGAATCGCCACTCTTGGCCGGTGAGTACCGCGTCTATTCCAGCGGTACAGGTATCGTTGTCCGCCGTCACGTAACGACCGGAGAGTTTGTTGCAGCCGGTTCACAGTTGTACGTCATCGAAGATCTCTCAGACGTCTGGTTTGTTGCCTCCGCATTCGAAGAGCAGCTGCAATCGCTGTACACGGGACAGAAGGCATTGGTTTCCCTGGACGCCTTTCAAGAGATACCGCTATCAGGCTTGATCAGTTTTATCGACTATCATGTAGATCCCGTCACTCGAACCGTCGGTGTGCGCATCGAGTTGAACAATCAAGTCCTTGAGAGCTGGCCAGAAGAATTGCCTCTGCGCCCTGGTATGTTCGGTAGCGTTGAGCTGTATTCCGATTCACGCGATGCTCGCATCGTAATTCCAGAAAGCGCGTTGGTGCATGAGGATGGTGGCGACTCTGTCTTCGTTCAAGTTGAGCCCCTTGGGTTCGAGTTGCGCGATGTGAAAGTCAAGCACGCCTCTGGCGGTTTGGTAGAAGTCCTCAGCGGCCTTGAGGCTGGTGAGCGTGTGGTCGTCACTGGAACGTTCATGTTGAAGTCCGCCGAACGCCAAGCCGATCTCGGCGGCGGGCACAACCACTAAGGCGAGAGTTATGATCAATAGCATCATTGACTTCTCGCTGAAGAACCGCTTGGTGGTCTTCATCGGTTGGATCTTAGTCGTCGTAGTCGGGCTTGAATCCTTACGTACCCTGCCGATCGACGCTGTTCCGGACATCACCAATGTTCAGGTCCAAGTCCTCACCAACAGCCCAGGACTCGCCCCCCAGGAAGTCGAGTCATTCATTACCTTTCCAGTGGAAACCGCCATGAGCGGTATTCCAAAAGTCGAACAGATCCGTTCCGTTTCGAAGTTCGGTCTCTCCGTTGTGACAGTCGTCTTTGAGGAAGGCACTGACATCTATTGGGCGCGCCAATTGATCTCCGAACGTCTATCAGAAGCGCGCGAGGCCATCCCCGAAGGTTATGGCGAACCCAGCATGGGGCCGATTTCATCGGGTCTAGGTGAGATCTATCAGTTCGAAGTGCGCGGTGAAGACTACTCTCCCATGGAGCTTCGCGACATCTTGGATTGGAGCGTGGCGACCCAGTTGCGTTCCGTACCCGGGGTTGTCGAGGTCAACTCTTTTGGCGGTCAACTGCGCACCTACCAGGTGACTCTTGATCCACGCAAGTTGCGTTCCCACGGAATCTCGATCGCGACTGTCTTCCACGCCCTCGAGAACAACAACCGCAACGTGGGCGGCGGCTACATCGTCCACGCCAGCGAACAGTACCTCGTGCGTGGAAAGGGTCTCATTCTGAACCTGAGCGATCTGGAGCGCATCGTTGTTTCAACGGATGCAAAGGGTACGCCCGTATCGATTGCCAATCTTGGCAGAGTTGAATTCGCCCCGCTCATTCGTCAGGGAGCTGTCACCCGCGACGGTAATGGCGAAGCCGTGGTTGGGATCGTCATGATGCTGCTCGGTGCCAACTCGCGAACGGTCGCTGAAGACGTTCACGCGCGCGTCGCCAAGATCCAAAGGACCTTGCCCAAGGGCGTCACGATTGAGACCTACTACAATCGCACCAAGCTCGTTAAGCGCACAATCCGTACGGTAGCAATGAATCTTCTCGAGGGCGGGCTACTCGTCGTCCTCGTGCTCTTGCTTCTGCTTGGGAGCTTTCGCGCCGGATTATTAGTGGCTTCCGCAATTCCACTCTCGATGCTCGTAGCCGTGATTCTGATGCGCTGGAGCGGGCTATCGGGCAATCTGATGTCCCTCGGAGCCATAGATTTTGGAATCATCGTCGACGGCCCCGTTGTACTGATCGAGAGCATCGTCGCCTACATCTTCCTGCACCGCGCAGATACGGAGAGATCACATGCGGAGAAGGTCCGCGCCGCCTGCCATCTTGTCGCCAGGCCGGTGCTCTTCGCCGTCGCCATCATCATGATCGTCTACTTGCCGATCCTCGCCTTGCGCGGAATCGAGGGCAAGATGTTTCGGCCGATGGCGCTCACTGTGGTCTTTGCAATGGGCGGCTCATTAGTCTGCGCCTTGACCCTAATGCCCGTTCTAGCAACGCTCCTCCTCAAGAAGCCAATCGAGAAGGAACCGATTCTCTTCCGCTTGCTAAAGAAGGCGTATACACCGCTCCTGGCAATCGCGATGAAGAGGCCTCTTCGCACGGCAGCGGCCGCTCTGCTCGTCTTCTTGGGTAGTCTAGCTGCTGTTCCGTTCATGGGCGCCGAGTTCATTCCAAAGCTCGACGAAGGTGCCATCGCTATGCAAGTTTGGCGATTGCCCAGTGTCTCCCTTGAAACATCCAACGAAATAAGCACACGCGCCGAAGCGATCGTGATGACCTTCCCGGAAGTTAGCACGGTAGTATCGCGCACGGGCCGCGCGGAAATCGCCACGGACCCGATGGGTGTCGAAATTTCGGACACCTACATCATGTTGCACCCGGCAGACACTTGGCGCTTCAGTTCTAAAGATGACCTGATCGCTGCGATTGACAAAGAGTTGCAAGATGCCTTGCCTGGAGTAATGTTCAGCTATTCACAACCGATTGAGCTACGCGTCGACGAGTTGATTAGCGGGGTCCGTTCAGAAGTTGGCATCAAAGTCTTCGCTGCTAGCGGAACCCTCGAAGAAATGCGCGAGGTCGCTGAAGAGGTCGCAGCCGTCGTGGGCGAAGTCAGGGGCATGGAAGAGGTCAAGGTCGAACAAACGGTTGGCCTGCCCTCGCTAACTGTCGACATCGACCGCACAGCCATCGCGCGCCTCGGCATCAACATTCAAGATGTATTGACCGTCATTGAAACCATCGGTGGGGTCCAGGTAGGTACGATCGTCAAGGAGCAACGCCGTCACGCTTTGCAGGTACGCTTCGACGAGTCGGTACGCGAAAGCTTGGAGGCCATTCGGCACTTGCCTATCGCATTGCCTCCCACCGCGGATGGTTCTAGCCCGTGGGTTCCTCTCCAACAGGTTGCGCAAATAGAAATCCACACGGGTCCCGCGCAAATTAGTCGTGAACGCTTTCAGCGCAAAATTACTGTCGAACTCAATGTACGCGGACGCGATCTGGCCTCGGCCGTTGCGGAAGCTCAAGAGCGGGTCGAAGCAGAAATTGAACTACCTCCCGGGTGGTTCATTGAATGGGGCGGACAATTCGAGAACCTCGAAGCGGCTTCCAAGCGACTGGCCTTACTCGTACCCTTGGCGCTGCTCTTGATCTTTGTCTTGCTTTACTCGACTTTCCAGTCGACGCGACTCTCGCTGTTGATCTATCTGAATGTACCGCTAGCTTTGACGGGCGGCATTGCAGCACTCTACTTGCGCGACTATCCCTTCTCGATCTCAGCTGGTGTTGGGTTCATTGCGCTCTTCGGAATTGCGGTGATGAACGGCGTTGTACTTGTCTCGACAATCGTCCAGCGGCGAGCAGACGGGGCCAATGCGATAGTCGCGGCAAGCGAGGCAGCTCAATCACGGTTACGTCCCGTTCTTATGACGGCGCTGACCGACATCATCGGTTTCTTACCCATGGCCGTTGCCGCAAGCGCCGGTTCGGAAGTGCAACGCCCACTCGCAACCGTAGTCATTGGCGGTTTAGTGACATCAATGCTGCTGACACTATTTGTCTTGCCTGCCATTTATCACTGGTTCAGTCCACAAGCAGAGGGCCAAGCCGACCCTAAGAGTCGCGTCGCATAACTTCTACAGATAAGGGGGATGTCCTATGGCTCGGCGAGTGAGTTCGACGTCGCTTGAAGCGCACGAGGGCATTCGTGCCGCGCTCAGAAGTCGCCGCTACCCGGTCCCTGACTTACGCTCAGATGTAATCGAACTCGAGCGCCATGACTTACCCTTCAGCGCGGCGCTTGATCACCCCAAGGATGTTGTCCTGGATGCTCGCCATGATCAGGTCTGCCCAGAAGGAAGCGTAGAAATTGAAGCGCGTCGATACACGCAACTCACTTCGCAAATGCAAGAGGACTCCCCCCTCGCAAGCTTCGATCTCGTAGGCGCCGATCAACACGTCAAAAAAGGGCCCGCCGATTGTCACGTGGGGATCTAGTGTTGTCTCAGGAATTAACTCCTCCTGGACGTCAATCGTGAACTCGAGGGCGCGGTTCGGTTCGAATCGTGTGATCCGTTCTAGAAACAGTACGCCACCTTCGAAGCGCGCTTGGCGTAAGCCTCCCAGGGCCCGCCGATCAACCATCGCCGAGAGAGGACGCGGAAAGCCCATCGAGGTAAAAAGTGCGGGGCGCTGTTCATCTTCTTCGATTGTCGGTACCTCGACAATCTGCTCCCACACTTCTTCGGCAGTGGCTGCGATCATGATCTCGCTGCGCACATTCCGAAGATCAAGCGGTGCCTCATAGAGGCTTTCTAGCGGACCAATCAAGAGCGGTAGCAGAACAACAGCATAGAGACCCTTGGTCGCTTTGTTGGGTTCTGAGCGCGAACTGAAGTAGCGCGTGAGAAGGCCAGCGATTGCAGACAAGATAAGAGAAGGTCCGATGGCCATGATCACACAGATCGCACCCTCCCAATTGAAAACGACCGTCATGCAGAAGGTCAGGAGCACGCCGATCATTGGAACAACGATTGCCTGCCCAACCGTCGGCTTGGCAAGCGGTAGCACGCTGAGGACCCCCATCACGATGGGTACGCAAATCAGAAAGGCGAGACTCATGACCCCAAAAATCCCGATGCCTAGTGAATTACTCTCTGTCAACCAGCGGGCACTCAGTCCATAGACCAACGCACTCATCAGGCCAAAGATCGCCGCTCTTTTCTGAGGATGGTTATTGCTCACCGTGGAGATTGCTCCGCGCCCAGGTTCTAGAATACAAAGGAAGCGCCCGCAACTACCCTATCGAGTTAGTGGCGCGCCCCGTTGATTGACTGTGGAGACTCTCCTACGGCTCCATCACCACGATACGTTGTTCGGCCGCCACATCCTCCAAGACGCTGACCGCACCCCCGGGCCAATGAACTTCCAAGCGGTCCACCAAAGTATCTTGATTCAAGCCGAAGTGCAGCAGAGTTTCGTTCTGGCTCAGGTAGTTACTGCTCGCGCTTTGCTCGCGCACTAGCGGTGCATCTCCCTCATCTGGCCAAAGAAGAACTCGAGCGCCGATCCCAAAGGTATTGGCGCCGCTTCCTTGTAGATCAACCTGCAGCCACTTGCGGTTGTTCCCGCCCTCGTTGCGGTAGAGCACAGGTCTATCCACCGCGTTGGTGACAAACATGTCTTCGTCACCGTCTCGATCGAAGTCAAGCTTGAGGATTCCCTTGCCCGAAAGCGTATCCCTGACTCCAATGCGATACCCGACGTCATCAAAGTCGGCGCCATTGAAGCGGAAGATCTTGCTCATATCGTCATTGAACGGATCATCGAAGGCGCTCATGGTGAACTTGATGCCATTGGTCATGGCGATGTCCAATCGACCGTCGTTGTCGAAGTCGATATCCGTCGCACCCCAACCCCAGCCGCCGTCACGCACACCTAGGTCAGTCGCGTCCGTGAAGTTGCGCGCACCGTCTCCAAGGTAGAGGCGATTTCCGCTATTGGCCCAATTGCATAGTCCCGGTCCGCATGTCCCCAGCGGGTCATAAATGGATGTCACAAACCAATCGAGGTTTCCGTCACCATTGAAGTCGCCCACAGCTGCACCCATCCCGTTCTCATCTCCAGCCACTGCAGCTGCGATGGTTCCGTCGGTGAAGGTGCCATCTTGATTGTTCCAGAACAAACGACTGGTTCCGAAGTCTCCCGCAATAGCGAGGTCCGGCCAGCCATCGTCGTCAAAGTCAGCGAACTTTGGCGTGAATGAATAGACACCTTGCCAAGGACCAGAACCCGGTCCGGTTGGAATGCTATCTTCGAGTCCTACTCCAGCCGCATCGGTAACGTCCTCGTAGTAGCCTGGATTCGCGGCGCCCATGTTACGCAGGAGGCGCGAACGCGACGGCAGGGGCGGCACCGTATCAATAACGTGGCCCCACTCAGTCACGTAAAGGTCCAAGTAACCATCTAAGTCAAAGTCTCCAAAGGAAGCGCTGAAGCCCTGGTGCTGACCATTACCAGGAAGGCTCAATCCGCGCGTCGCGCCTTCTTCCACAAACTGCCCGGTACCATCGTTCATCCACAAGTAGTGGGAAGGCGTTGCGATGCCTGTCAGCATCAAGTCCAAGTCGCCGTCCCCATCCACGTCGGCGAAGGCCGCGCCATTCATGCGACTGGCTGGCGGGCTTGGGATGAACGATGTACTCGCCACATTTTCGAATCCCAAGTGAACTCCTCCACCGTTCACACCGAGGTTTCGAAAGAGGCGCGAATTACCGTTTATGCGCGTTACAAAAAGATCCACCCAGCCATCCCCATCGACATCGCCAGCAGCAGCACCGCCGGTCATCGCAAGCAGTGCACCACTGCCAGGAACACTCGGGCTGTTCTGCAGATAGCTCACGCCTGCGAGCGCCGTGATGTCATTGAATCGTATTTGGGCCCCCGCGATCGAAGCCAAGGACAGGAGCGTAATTGTCGTAGCGAGCAGCTTCTTCTTCATAGTCTTGTCCCCATTGAGTCTATTTGAACCTTCGAATTTGGTTGTCAGTTACGCGGGACTCCTGCGCGCCATCGTTACTGTAAATACGGGACTTCGGGCTAACTCGCAAGGGGAATTTCGGGATCAGGCGGGCTCGTATGGGGTTGCTTCTCGCATGCCGACATCTAGAGGCTTGGAGCTTGCCGCAGTCTCTACCCAACTGCATGAGATTTCCTTGCGCGACTCCTAGATGGTCGGGAATCTGCCCGATGGAAAGCGAACGAAAGACGTCGGGAGAGTGAACCCTGCTCCTACAGTCGGCCGTGGTTACGCCGCCTTCCTGGGCACGTCTTCTACCTGGGTCGCCTTCGCCTTAGGCACAAACTTACTCGCCGGGTTCCAGCCCTTTCCGCCCAACATCCAAGCGATGGTGCGGAAGATGATTCTAACGTCAAACATCAGATTCGGGCTCGGAGAGAGGAGCTGACTAACTAGCCCCAGCCTCTTCAACCAATGGTGTTCTTATCGAGGAGGCCTTATTGCGTGGTGTACTTGCGGTTGTCATGGAAGGAGTTCAAGAGTTCGCAAGTATGAGCGCGAGCTCAACCCGAGGAGCTATAGTCCTTCTTGCTTTGGGGGATCGCGAACAGAATCAAAATGGAGACCAACATAGAGGCCCCCATCGCCGAGAAAATCACGGACACGCCGTGCTCTTGGAGTGCTCCTACAAGCTGCGCCGCACCTACTCGCCCAAAGTTGGAGATCGCCATGAATAGAGTGAATTGCGTGCCAGCGACCACAGCCGAGCAGAGCCTCATGAAGAGCGAAAAGCCCGCGACCGTTTGAGCGGACGTGAGGAAGACGACCCCTAATAGGTACGCAACGCAAAAGGCTTCCGAGTTTCGCAGTGCCTCTGAAAAACCAAGGGCAAGGCAGAATGCAGCGATGATCAGACCTGCAACCACATAGATCGTCCGAACGCCCAAACGGTCTACCAAGAAGCCGCCGAGGAGCGCTCCCGAGATGCCGGCAACACCCTCGCCTCCTCCCATAACTTGGCTGTACTTTACTTGAGTCCATCCGAGTTCACCCGTGAAGAAGAAGGGGTTCAAGGCCACCATCATTCCAACCACAAGCGTGGAGATTGCAGCAAAGACGGCACCGATCAGCGCGCCTCGTGAGCTGAACGCCTTCCACAGATTTCGCATGATCTGCAGCAAGCTAGTCGTCCCTTCCCCCTCCACAAGTCCTTGCGCCTCTCCGGCCGTCCAGGGCAACAGGCGTTCGCCTTCTCGTTCGCGAATGAGTAGTGGAAACAACGCGATGCCGAACAACACGACGACCTCCACAGCGAACGCTGCTTGCAGCCCAAACCTCGCCAAAACGGTTCCCAAGCCCGCGCCGCCGATCGCCGTGCCGACGAAACTCGAGGCCCACATGAGCCCATTCACTCGACCCCGCTCTTGGTCATCCAGGATGTCCACGGCGAGCGCATCTGACGCGACATCTTGCAGGGAAACGAAGCAGTTGTGAACAAAGACCATCTTGGCCAAGGTTTCCACATCGGCGGAGAGATCGTCCAACAGAATCATCGAGAGCGCAGAAGCCCCCACACCCAACTGTGCCAATAACACCCAGGGGCGCCGCCGGCCCATGGATCGAAGAGTGAATCGATCGATCAACACTCCCCAGATCATCTTGAACGACCAGGGCAAGGTCGCAAGCGCGGTGATCTTGGCCATCTGGTCGAGATCGCCCCCCTGTTCAGCGATGTAGGCTAGCAGCGTGATCGTCACAAACCCCCAGGGAATCCCCTGGGCACAGTAAAGCGCGCAGAGGGTTGCAGTCCGCGCGAGCCGGCTTTGAGCCAAGGTGATCATGCGAAGACCATAGAGGATGGGAGCGTAACTCGCTCGGAGTTCTTCCTGGCGAACCAGGCGTTGGGCGCAGTTGGAATCCGGCAGTAAATGGCTGCCGTCTTCTGGCTGCAATTCGAATCGAAGGGAATCACCGTCAATAGAAACGGGAAGGAAGCGCCACTCCACCCACGTAACAAAGTCGGAGTCTGTCTCCGATCCTGTTGCCAGACCCGTATCAAGAGCAAACCCAATCCGAAGATTTGCCCCGAGAGTGGACATTGATTGCTCCCAAGTGAATGCATCACCTCGCGTGCGTTCGCGGTTCCTGATCGAGTTCAGAACCGCCGGTTTCCACCATGGCAAGGCTGAGATCCACAGATCTCCCTCTGGCTCCGATCGCCGTCTAGTGCTCGAGCACCCTAGCGAATGACTACGTACCTAAAGGCAGAAAACCAGCGCCGAGTTCCGCGAGTGTATTCTGTTCTTCCCCCAACACAGTATGGTGAGCCCATGCACCATCTACAGCGAGCAGTATTCCTCATCTCCCTCATCCTCAGTGGCTGCCAGGGTACTTCTCAATCGCTTGAGATTCCCGCCTATGAAAACCCGACTCGTTGGGCCAAACAGGTTAAGGAGTTCACAGACCAAGATCGTCTGACCCCGGTAGCAAAGGGCAGTGTTCTCTTTCTCGGGAGTTCCAGCATCCGTTTGTGGGACTCGCTCGCGACTGACATGGCACCCACCCCAGTCATCAACCGCGGCTTCGGCGGATCCAAGCTCTTCGATGCCATCTACTACTCAGAGCGCTTGGTCAGCGTACACCAGCCCAGCGTGGTCGTCGTCTTCAGCGGATCCAATGACATCGCTGGCGACAATGCAAAGAGCGCCGATGAAGTACGAGACCTCTTTCGGCAACTCGTCGAGCGCCTGCGCTTGGCCGATCACGATCTGACCATCGGCTACATCGCGATCACGCCGACCCTTGCTCGCGAAGATCATCTTGCAACGGTGCGCGAAGCCAACCGCTTGATCAAAATCGACTGTGAGGCGGATTCGAAGCTCGAGTTCGTAGATCCTTCCGTCGACCTCAACGACGCAGACGGCAGACCCGATCCACAATGGTTCAAAGTGGACCGTCTACATCTCAACGATCGGGGCTACGAAGTTTGGACGGAGCACATCAGGCCCCTTGTGCAAAAGCTCTATACGCGCGAACAATTGCGCGATGACTGAGCACACCTGAGCCTCACTCTCTACTCCCTTGTAAACCTCAAGAATAAGAGCACCAGCCAACAAAGGTCCGTTCCTGTTGCTTGGACGAGCGCCCTCACCAGCCAACAGGTACTTGCGACCCTAGTGCGCGGTAGTTCTCGCGACAGTCCGCTCAACATGGAGAGCGCTGCCACTGCGTGCTCGCCTCACGAAGGCGCTCCGCCCCCTCTCAGGAAGCCTATTAGAGGAGTGCTTCCACCTGCCACGCAGATTCTTGCTCCTGGCGGCTCGCAGGGATAGGATCAGTACATCCTCAAAGGCCTACTACGAAAGTCGATCCTCCTCTACCCGATCGGTGACCGATGTCTGACACGAGAGTCCGCCTATTCGAACTCATGGAGAGTTTCTCGACGCCGGCAATTGCCGTCGACTACGACGGCCACATCGCCTTGTCGAATACACGGGCGAGGTCTGTGTTCGAGCTCTCAGAATCTGACCTCGAAGGACAGCATCTGAGTTCTATCTGTTCACTAAACAGCGACTCCCCGCACCTGGAGACACCGACATGGTGTACAGCCAGCGGTGGTACCCGTTTCGTCGCTCAGGTGACGACCCTCGCCACCCGGATTCCTGGCGAGCAACTAGACATTCACCTGTTCCGCGAAATCCAAGGCGTGCCCCGAATCGGGCAGAGGTTTGAAGACTCGCTCCTAAAAATTGCTCGGGCTCCCGAATTTATTTCTGGAGACATCGATGGCGCCGCTGATCTGCTTACCGAAACGATTGCGCGCACACTTCAAGTCGAGCGGGTTGGCTATTGGCTATTGACCGAAGATCGAGAGCTCTTAGTCTGCCGATCCCTTTTCGAATTGAGCAGCGAGCGTCACTCTAGAGGAACGCACCTCTCCTCCAGCGACTACCCGGCCTACTTCGATGCGCTCGAGGGGGGTCGTGCGATCGCGGTCGACGACCCGGAAAATGACCCGCGAACCAAAGAATTCGCCGGCGACTATCTTTCCGACTTGGGAATCACGTCGATGCTGGACGCCGTCATCCGGGTCTCCGGCAAAATGGTCGGCGTCGTCTGCCACGAGCATGTGGGCCAGTCACGGAAATGGCTGAGCGACGAGATCACTTTCGCCGGTGAGGTCGCGGACCAAGCGGCTCATGCCTACCTCATCGCGAAGAATCTGCAATCGCAGGCAGAGCGCGACCGGCTCACATCGGAACTCCAACAGACACAGAGATTAGATGCTGTCGGCCGCCTAGCGGGTGGCGTGGCACACGACTTCAACAACCTCCTTTCTGTTGTGCTAGGGAACGCGGAGCTTGGAATGAGATCGGGACATCTCGAGACTAAATCCTGCCTCGAAGAAATACACTCCGCTGGCAAGCGGGCAGCCGCACTAACAAGTCAGCTCTTGAGCGTCGGTCGCAGGCAAGTTCTCAAGCCGAGTGCTATTGATGCAAACGAACTCATAAGCGGGCTCCTGAGCCTAGTGCGGAGTGTCGTACCGGAGTCCATCGAGTTGAACCTCTCGCTCGTCGAAGAGCCAGGCCTTGTGTATGCCGACGGTGGACAGCTCGAACAGGTTCTCATGAACCTCTGCCTCAATGCGCGCGACGCGATTAACGGTGAAGGTCGAATCACCATTGGCACGCAGATCGAGGATCACGAAACTGGCGACGACTGGCTTATTCTCTCGGTTGAGGACGACGGGGCGGGAATACCGGAGGAGGTGCTAGATCACATTTTCGACCCCTTCTTCACCACGAAGGAGGAAGGGAGAGGAACAGGTCTCGGGCTTCCTATGGTCTACGGAATCGCAACTCAACACGGTGGTAGGGTCAGCGCGACGAGCCACCCTGGCCTGGGATCGCGATTTGAGATCCGCTTACCTCGAACCCAAATCAAGCCTACCGAGTCCCTCGACCCCATCTGCACAGACTCTTCCATCACGGGCGTGACACCTGCGCACATCCTGGTGGCCGAGGATGACGAATCCCTGCGCAGGCTCACCAAGCGTGTTCTCGAACACGCTGGCTTCCGCGTGAGCACTGCAATCGATGGCGCGGACGTTGTCGAGAAACACGCAGCGGCCGTGGGCTCCTACCAGCTCGTGTTAATAGATGTGATCATGCCTCGGCGCAACGGACCTGCCGCACTAGAGATCATTCGTCGCAAGGAGCCGAACCTTCCCGCCCTCTTCACTACAGGCTACGGATCGGAGGCCCTTTCCCAAGATATCTTCCAGCGCGAAGGCGCAAGAGTCCTGCTCAAGCCCGTCCCAGGCGATGAACTAGTCCAAGCCGTGCGCGACTGTCTCAGCATGGCCCAGCAATCGGAGCGGTAATGATCGAAGCTGGGCCGAGTCGGGCAGGATCAACGTCGGCGACCTAATACTCAGCTCGTACGTGGCACCCGGACAAGAAGTGAGACCCGGAGCGTCTTGGGCACTAGTCCAGTTGAGATGACCCGCAAGCAAATCGAATCGAGACGACGCTGGTTTTCCAAAATCGCCCTGCTGGCTCCCCGGGTGCTCCCCGGGTGCTCTGTGGTTGTTCTGCTTGTAGAGCGGCTTGCGTTGTGGATCTACGCGAGGGCCCCGCTATGCAGACTGTACGGCAGACGGAAGAACAGAGTTCGGAAGAGGTTTCCGTCTTCGACGACTTCATTCCGTTCTAACGTGGTTGACGAGTCAGCAGCGCCACCGAACTCATGGCCAGAGATGTGACGAGCTTCGGTCAGATGATATCCGAGAAACAGGCCGAGCTTACCGGCTCGAGCTCTCGGCACCCTGTATGATCTAAATCGATATGGAAGCCTTTATCGAACGAATCGTTTCGGAATTGGAGCAGGACGCAATGCTCTACGTAGCGGATGATAATCTGCAAGTGATCTACACGAACGAGCAGTGGCATCGATTCGCTCGCGTCAACAACGGCGCGGAGCTCGCAGATCCCGCGTGGAACACCAACCTTCTCGACAATATGAGCGGCAAGGAGCGCGAGCGGTGGGCTTCGATTTACGGTCTCCTACTTAGCGGAGAGCTCTCTCACTACGAAGAGGACTTCATTTGCTCATCGCCTGTAGAGCGCAGGATCTACCGAATGCGAAGCACGCCGGTCAAGGGAGACGATGGCGACACGATGCTGGTACACCACACCGTGCGAATCGACGACAAGGCCACGGAGCGAGAAGCCATGCGCAACCGGTTGCAATCCCTAGAATGCGATCAGGAACAGGTCGAGCACGAATACCGCACCCGCGTGCTCGAATCTCAAGTAGCCGTTCCCGGTTTTTATGTTGCGCAGTACGTGAGGCCTCTAGAGGAAGTCGGCGGTGATGTCATTTGGCACAAGCAATACGCAAACGGAACCACGGACCTGATACTTGCAGATGCGATGGGGCACGGACTCGAAGCCAGTGTGCATGCGGCAAAAATGGTCGTAATGCTCGACTCCCTGGCCGCATCCTACCGACAACCACAAGACATCCTGGCCTCGCTAAACCGCGGATTGCTCCGTCACCGCTCTGAGCATGAGAGCGTGTTCGCCACGGGCATCATGTTCCGCTTCCAGCGCGGCAGCTCGATTCTCCGATGCACGAACTTCGGTCACAACGAGCCGATCTTCTCGCGCTCCGGCGAGGTCACGCTGGAATCGGGTATTGCACTCGGCATCACGGACACAATTCCGGTTTGGGGCGAGACCGAGCTCGATCTGGAGCAAAACGGAACGCGGTTCCTGGTCTTCTCCGATGGAGTCACTGAACAGTTCGACACGCAGGGTCAAATGTACGGCAGCGAGCCACTCATACGATCTCTATACGGGTCGCTCGACCTCGATCTCGACACCGTACTCCAGCGGATCGTGGACGACTTGACCGCGTTCCGGGGCGATGCCCTGATAAAGGACGATCAGGCACTGATCGCGCTGGAATTGCTGAAGTAGCTACGCTCGACCTGCTCTCACAAGTTGCCTCAATGGTCTGCAGACATCCACGCCGGCCTGAACACCTCCCGCGCAGCTCGCCAAAACGATCCAATCCTGGCGCTGCGAACCCACATCGACCGACTCGAGGACCAAGGGCTGCGCACAGACCTTGGCAGCCAGTTCGAGAGCCAGAAATACCGTGCGCGTCATCAAGATCAGGGCTAGCCTGTGACATCACATCCCAATGAAGCACTACGAATTCCTCACCCGATCGAAGCTGAGCGCTACTGCGGAAGAGGTCTACCTCTGGCACATGCTGCCCGACGCCCTGGAGCGCTTGACGCCTCCCTGGGAGCCGGTCGAGGTCGAGTCTAAGACAGGCCCGATCGATGAAGAAGGAGCGCTCGTGACGATCCGCCTGCGGATGGGACCCTTGCGTCTACGCTGGGTCTCGCGGCACCACGATTGCATCCCCGGGCGCCAGTTCTGCGACACCCAAACCAAGGGACCGTTCGCCTTATGGGAGCACAAACACTCGTTCATCCCCGATGGCGACGGCAGCATCCTGGAGGACCGGATCCATTACGCGCTACCGGGCGGGTGGTTGGGGAATTTGGTCGCGGGCTGGTTCGTGCGCCGCAAGCTGAAGCGGATGTTTGACTACCGGCATCGGGTGACAACAGAGTCGCTCGCAGCGAAGGTGGCTTGAGTTGTCCATGGCAACCGAATCGAAAGTGATCGTTGTGGGAGCAGGAATCGCCGGCCTGTGTTGCGCGAAGAAGCTGAGCGAGGCCGGCATCCGACCGTTGGTGCTCGAGGCGTCCGACGCCGTGGGCGGCAGAGTACGGACCGACTCTCTGGACGGGTTCCTTCTGGACCGTGGGTTCCAGGTGCTGCTCAGCGCATATCCCGAGGCGCAAGAGGTCCTCGACTACGATCGTCTAGACCTGCGGCGCTTCACCCCCGGCGCGCTCGTTTGGACGGGACGCCAGATGGAGCGCGTCGCAGATCCGCTGCGCTGCCCCGGCGAGTTGTGGTCGACACTGCGCGCCGACATAGGAACGCTCGGTGACAAGCTTCGCATGGCGCGCTTGCGGCGTGCAGTCCGTCGCGGTCTAGGCGAGGAGCGATCGACGGAGCAGGCACTGCGCGACTTCGGATTCTCCGAGCGCATCATCGACACCCTCTTTCGCCCGTGGTTCGGTGGCGTCTTCCTGGACCGTTCGCTCGGCGCTTCGAGTCGTGCCTTCGAGTTCACCTTCCAGATGTTCTCCTCCGGCGACACGGCAGTTCCTGCAAGCGGCATGGCCGCGATTCCCGCCCAGATCGCGGAAGGACTGCCCGAAGGGACGATTCGGCTGCACGCGAGCGTTGATGCGCTGACCGATCGAGGTGTACGGCTCAAAGGAGGTGAAGAGTTGTCTGCGAACGGGGTCGTGATCGCGACCGATGCACCGACAGCCGCGCAACTTCTCGATGCGCCCGCGCCGCCTACCGGCCGTGGTGTACGCACTGTGTTCTTCGACGCTCCGGAACCACCGGTGCGCGGTCCGATCCTCATTCTCGATGGAACCGGAGCCGGACCGGTCAACGACCTTTGCGTCATGAGCGAAGTCTCGAGTGCGTACGCGCCCGCGGGACGCGCCTTGGTGAGCATTTCGGTACTCGACCACGTGGAGTTGGACGGCGACGCACTCGTGCGGGCAGCACAAGATCAAGTGTCGGCGTGGTTCGGAGAGTCCGTTCGCAAATGGCGGCACCTTCGCACGATCCATGTGCGGCACGCACTTCCGTCACAGGTGCCCGACACGAAGAACATGATCTCTGCGCGTAAAGGCGTGTATGTCTGCGGAGACCACTGCGATCGCGCGTCGCTGCAAGGCGCGATGGTCTCCGGCCGAAATGCTGCTAGCGCTATTCTCCGAGATCTCTCGGCATAACACTGCAACTCCTGCTCGTGGTCCACGCCGCCGCCACTCTGGTCGTATTCCACACCAAGGCCATGCAGTCTCTTAGCCGAAGGCCGCTTCGATAGCCTTGCGCAGCTCGGCGGCGTCCGGCTCGACTCCGCTCTTGTAGAATGCGATGACCTGGCCATCCTTGCCGACGAGGTACTTGCAGAAGTTCCAGCCGGGCACCTCACCGGTCTGCTCCTCAAGGAAGGAGTACACAGGAGACTGGCCCTCGCCCGCTTTCACCTCGCTCTTGGCGAACATCGGGAAGCTGACGTCGAAACCCTCAGTGCAAAACTGGCGGATCTCGTCGGCGCTGCCCGGTTCCTGACCACCGAACTCGTTGCTCGGAAAGCCCAGGACCGCAAAACCCTGGTCCTCGAACTCGGTGTGCAGCTGCTGGAGCCCATCGTACTGGCGGGTGTAACCGCATTTGCTCGCGACGTTAACGACCAAAGTGACCTTGCCCTCGTAGGCAGAGAGGTCAAGGGCCTCACCCTCGAGGGTATTCACGTTCAGACTGTAGAGGCCAGAGTTGATTTCAGTCATTCCAGAGGCAACTGCGGCTTCTACCGCTTCGGGGTTCTGCGGCTCGGAAGAGATGCCGCTTGAGCTCGGGAGCTCAATCGTGGTTTGCTCGGAAGAGCAGGAGACCGCCAGGATCAGGAAGCCAGTCGGGAGAAGAAGGCGCATTGGGAGTTTGGAGTTGGAGTTGGAGTCATTAGGAACACAGCAAGGTTCGCCCCGCATTACGCCGTGGATGCGCTCGATCGCCACAAGTTCTGCAGCCCGAGCCGAATCAGCAAGGTGGCCAGCTATCAATCACAAGCGCTAGCTCTGAGACGTGGAGCTGGCAAGCCAGCCTTTCGCCTCAGATGCCTCGTGGCGGCAACTCTACCCGCTTTCACCGGCACGAGGAAGAGAACCCAGCTGGGACTCATCCTCGGTTCGCGGGAAGCACTGAAAATGAACCTAGGGCACCAAGAAGTTCGCCCTGATGTTCACGCCCTTGCCCGTTCGCCAGGCAGCACTGCCTACGGACAAAACCGACCGGTTTCTATTCAGAGCCATTGATCGGGCGTGAACGTTGGCGCAGTTCCGGATTCATTGGCGGGTTCATCGCCTGGTACCGACGGGCCCTTCGCCAGGGCCGGGTGGGCCGCTGAACTGGAAATAGATGTCCTGGCTCCGAACTTCCCCCATCTAAGTGCAAGGGCTTGCCCCTGACTCCTGGGATCGTGTCGGATACGGACCGTTTCTAGGGAGAGCCCACGTAGTCCTTCTCTTTCTCCCCACAATTCTTTGTCCGCGGTGAACGAGTACGCAAGATGGCCGTACATGAACCACTCCATAAGCTTCTCTGCCAAAGACCGTCCCTTGCGCCGCGATGTCGGGCGGCTCGGGACCTTGCTGGGCCGGCTACTACGCGAGCTCGCGCCGGCCGGCGTGTACGAGACCGTCGAGTCGGCCCGCCTCGCGTCCCGCCGCCGACGAAAGGGCGATGCTGCCGCGGGCGCCGAACTCGAGAGGATCCTCCAAGCCCTTTCCCCTTCGCATGCACTCGAAGTCGTGCGGGCATTCAGTGCGTACTTCGGCGCGGTCAACACGGCCGAGCAAGTCCACAGGCTCCGCCGCCGGATCGACTACATGCGCGACGGCGCCCAGCAACCCGGAAGTTTGCGTGCGGTCGCGTGCGAGCTCGCGCGCCGAGGCACCGCGATCGAGGAGGTCACGGCCGCGCTGCAATCGATCGTTGTCGAGCCCGTTTTCACAGCCCACCCGACCGAGTCAGTGCGGCGCACACTGCTGAAGAAAGACCAGCGCCTGGCCCATGCGCTCGTCGCGCGCTTCCAGGAAGATGCGCTCGATCCCGTCGCCCTCGGGACCCTC
Source organism: Planctomycetota bacterium (assembly GCA_047639675.1). Taxonomy (GTDB): domain Bacteria; phylum Planctomycetota; class UBA1135; order UBA1135; genus JABACD01. Next base: position 47,667 of record JBLIOI010000019.1, read on the forward strand.
GAACAAACCGTGGCTCTCGAGATTGCTTCGGCCTGGCAAACCGAAGAACAACTGCCCGGTCGTCCAACCGTCGCCGAGGAGGTCGAGCACGTCCTGTTCTATCTGGCCGACGTTCTGTTCAGTGTCGTACCCGATGTGCACGAGGAACTCGAGCGCGCACTTGAGCTCGCCTACGGCCGGCCCATCAAAGTCGAGCGTCCGGTCCTGCGCTTCGCATCCTGGGTTGGCGGCGACATGGATGGCAATCCGAACGTCGGCGCTGAGACCATGCGAGCAACGCTTGCAAGGCACCTCGAACTCTCTCTACGACGCTACGGTGACGAGTTACGGGGGCTGCACGAGCACCTCTCGCAATCGACGACGCGCGTCGCGATCGACGATGCGGTACTCGTGCGTGTGCGCGAGTACGCCGCCCGCCTTCCCGCCGATTTCGACGCCATTCCTTCGCGCTACCAGCAAATGCCCTATCGCCAGCTCTTGTGGCTCATGGCGGCGCGTCTTGAGCACAAGCAGCGCGGCACGGAAGAGGGCTACGGACTGCCGGAGGAGTTCCGCGCCGACCTCGAGCTGATCGCGGGCAGCTTGGCGAAGCACGCTGGCTCGCTCGCAGGCCTGGCCCTAGTCAAGCGTACGCTCTGGCGCGTTAACGTCTTCGGCTTTCATCTGGCGGCGCTCGACGTGCGCCAGGATGCCGAGGTCCACCGGCGCGTTGTTGGTGCGCTGCTCGGTGACTCGCTCTTTCCGACACGGACACCACTGGATCGTACGGAACGCATCGCGCAGGCACTGCGTGCCCAAGGCTCGCTGCAGCAAGACGAACAAGACGAGCAAAGCACTCGCACGTTGGACGTCTTCCGTGCGCTAGCCGACGCCCGCGAACGATATGGAGCACAGGCGCTCGGGCCCTACATCATCTCGATGGCTCAAGGCCCGGACGACGCACTCGCGGTCCTCTTGCTCGCGCGTGCGGGCGGCTGCGCTCTGAAAGACGGGCGCGTCCCCTTGGACGTCGCGCCGTTGTTCGAAACGGTGGACGACCTCGACGCCGGCCCAGACGTTCTGCGCGCGCTCTGCAAAGACCCGACCTACGCCGAGCACCTGGCCGCACGCGGTGGGCGCCAAATCGTGATGCTCGGCTACTCCGACAGCAACAAGGACGGAGGCATCACCGCCTCGCGCGTCGCACTCTTTCAAGCCCAGGAACGGCTGGTCATCGCCGCCGCAGAACTCGGCCTCGACCTCACGCTCTTCCATGGACGTGGCGGCTCGATCAGCCGCGGCGGTTCGAAGCCGCGCGACGCAATCCTCGCCGCTCCACAGGGTGCGCTGGGCGGGCAGGCACGCTCGACGGAACAGGGCGAGATCATCGGTGCGAAGTACGGCCTGCACGGCATCGCCATGCGTACGCTCGAGGTGACGCTCGGCGCAGTCCTGGAACGCAGCGCGGGCGGCGAACCGACGAGCGCGCCGACCGAAGAGCAGCGCGCCATCGCGCAGACATTGAGCACTGCTAGTCGCGCCGCCTACCGCGCCTTTGTACACGACGAGCCCGACTTCCCTGCGCTCTTCCAGGGCATGACCCCCATCGATGTCATCGAGCGCCTGGAGATCGGCTCGCGACCGGCTCGACGGCGCGGCATGCAAGGAGTCGGTGACCTTCGCGCGATTCCTTGGGTTTTCGCGTGGACACAGTGCCGCGCGGTGCTCCCCGGCTGGTTCGGTGTCGGCACGGGCCTGGTCGCAGCCATCGAGGCCCACGGTCTTGATGGGGTACGCCGAGCCATGCGCGACTGCCCCTACCTAAAGATGCTCGTCTCGGATGTCGAGATGGTCCTGGCCAAGAGCGATCTCGACATCGCCGCTCGCTATGCCCAGCTCGCCGGCGACGTCGGCGCTCGCCTCTTCCCGATCCTTAGATCCGAACACGAGCGGACTATCGAGACCGTGCTCGAACTCGGCCAAGCCAAGGAACTCCTCGAACACGACCCGACACTGCAGCGCTCGATCCGGCTTCGCAATCCCTACATCGATCCGATGAGCTTCGTCCAGGTCGACCTCCTGCGCCGCTGGCGCGCGGGCGGCCGCGAAGACAAAGAGCTCGAGCGCGTGCTCGTCCAAACCGTACGCGGCATCGCCCGCGGCCTACGCAACACGGGATGAGCGCCGCCGCATTCTGCTCGAATCCCGGACAAACTCGCGGCGCGTACATCCTCCATTTCGGCGGAGACAAGCGTGCTCCCAACTACGTGGACAGCTTCGACTTTGAGTGGGTCATGCCCAAGCTGGAGATGGCCAACTAGCTGAGATCTTCGGCGATGCCGTGGGAGCTTCCTTCGCTCGTTGTTACTAAGCGGCGCATCTGGTGACTCTCCGTCTCCGCGATACGTCTGCATCTGTACTCTCCCAAGCACGCAGACAACGAGAACGCATCGAGCTGTGATAGTGCCCGGGCCTGGGGCTAAGATCGTAGAAATAAGAGCCACTGGGGCTCGGTGGCGAGTTGCTCTCGAACAGCGCGAATGGTCTACCATCTCTGGATGTCAAAAAACGAAGACCGGAGGACTCAAGAGCACTTCTACCCCATCGGGACTCCAGGAAAGCCTTGGGGCGACACCGAAAAGGCCCAGTGGTACGAGAGTTGTTCCATTAAGCGCAGCTATCGAGACGAAGTACGGGATCAACTGGAAGCCCTCGACCAG
>JBLIOI010000020.1:0-49596 GCA_047639675.1 Planctomycetota bacterium
GGTTGGTTGACACGCTGATCTCGAACGGCGACACGAAGCGCGCAACCGCGTACGCGCTGCACCTCTACAACACTCAACGTCGCGAAGGATTCTCCTACTCGACGCAAATGGGCTACCCCTCGCTCCTCGCATCGGCCAAGACCTTGCTCGATGCTGGCGGCGTAGTCGCTGGCAAGATCAATCAAGGCCAAGGCGCCTGGTATGAGAGCGCGGATGCCGCCATCGAGGCCGGACACACTCGCTCACGCGACCGCCTGAGCACGAGCGACTTGGCGTTGCGCATCGCGCAGCAGGTCGTCAAGGAGAACCCGAAGAACGTCCTGCGCATGAAAGGTCAGCATCTGATTGCTGAGATCATCGAGCGCGGCGGCGAGGTCGACCCGGCGGTGCTCTACGAAGCGGCTGAGGGCAAGTACTTCGCTGAAAAGGATCAGGTTGCGCTGAGTAGCTTCAAGCAAGTTCTTGCGGCTCTCGAAGGTAAAGACAAGGCCATGCGGGTCGAACTCGGCCCGAAGACCTTCTTGCGCATGGGAAACACCTACAAAGCGATGGATCTCGCCTTCGAAGCTGCTATGGCCTACCGGGAAGGATGCACCACCTGGCGCGGCGACCCGGAAAACGACCAGCACAACGCCAACGGTTACTACAAGATGATGCAAGAGCTGACGCAACAGTCGCCCGGCGATGCAGTCTTGAAGCAGATGTTTGAGGAGTCTCAAAACATCGCCGCTGAGCTTTCCACTCGCGACCAAGATCAGATTTTGTTCGACCAGGCCGAGAGTATGCGCCGCAAGCGCGAGTACCCTGGGGCGATCGCTAAGTACAAGCAGATCAAGCAGTCAGCCATCGACTACGAGAAGGCTCTGGTCAACATTGCCGTTTGCACCAACCGCAGCGGCAAAGCCGACGAGGCCCACCTACTGTTCGTCGACTACATCGAGAAGTTCGTCAAGGATCCGAAGAACGCCGTCACCGGATCCAAGGTCGTCAAGCGAACAGACGCTATGGCAACCGCCAGCTTCTACCGCTGCTTCCACCTGTTCAACAAGGAGAAGTACAGCGAGGTGATCTCGACCTCAGCCAAGTACTACGAAGACTTCCCGGACCAAACGAACATGGCCCCTTGGACCATGGGCATGGTGGGTGCGTCCTACGCGAAGACCGAAAAGATCGCCGAGGCAAAGGCCATGTTGCTCGAGCTGATGGCAAACTATACGGACAGCGTCCGCATCAGCCCCTTGTCGAATTCCATCTACGCGGAACTCACCAAGAGCCTCGAGGGCACCACCGACCCGGCCAAGAGAGCCGAACTCTTGACCGAAATGGCGCTCCTCCTCGAAACCGGTAACAGCACCGCTCCGAAGCCGAGCATGACCAACCTGCGCAACGAGTCCAAGCACTGGATCGAGCTCGAAAATTGGGAGAAGGCTGTGGCTGTTTTGGAACGCATCGTCGAAAAATTCGGCGACGATCCCGAGCAATCAAAATCGATGGCGGCTTACATCAAGCCCGACCTGGCCCAGAGCTATCTCGAACTGGAACGTGTGGCTGAAGCCTATGTAATCCTGAGCGAGATGATGAGCAGCCTGGACGGCAAGCCCTCCAAGCGTACTGGTTTCAACTACGCACGTTCGGTCATCGGTTGGGTGCACGGCAGCGCCTCCGACATTGTCGAAGTGCCCGGAGCTGGGCAGACAGAGGAAGCCATGAAGGAAGCCGTCGACAAACTGAACTCCCTCTCCAACTCGGTCAAAGAGAAGTGGACCTGCGAGTGGTACGAACTCAAGTTCATGCAGGCCTATGGCTACTACCGCTGGGCAACCGCCGAGGGTGGCCCCAAGGACGGCACCAAGATGGCATCTGCCAAGAGGCAGCTCGACAACATCGTCCAGCAGCTTGGAATCAACTTTAAGGGCAAGGACGGTGTCCCCGGAGTGGATCAAATGTGCGTTCAGGACGAAGACCGCGCGAGCCAGCTCGGCGAAGATGTCCTGCGTCGCCGCATGGTTTGGCTCTGGGGCAAGGTCAAGAACGCAAAGTAGACCGATTTCGCCCGCTTAGCTCCCCCACCTCCCCATCTTTTGGTTGTGACCTCCGCCCCCTGCCCTAGAATGTTCGCCACTTCGATCATGTCCCGCCACTCTGTAAGAAAATTCGCTGCCGCCCTCTGCACCGGGGCGCTCCTCGCTCTAGCCACCGGCGGATCCGCCATGGCCCAGGGTGGTCGTCCTGATCAAGTATTCCTGGTGGGTTCAACTCGCCAAGAGACCGGTGTGATCACCGAGAACAGCTTGAGCAACGTGCTGCTTTCCAAGGACGGCAAAGAGCGCCGCCTAGAAGCTTCACGAGTGGAGCGCATCATCTGGGGAGCGGTCTCCGCCCCCTATCGCGAAGGCATGGCATACTTCGACCGCGGCGACTTTGAAAACGCTGCGGCCAAGTTCGGCCTCGCCGCGACGGAAGACGAACGTGATGTGATCAAGGCGGACGCGCGCAAGTTGGGCGGCATGGCGCTGCTCAAACTCGGAGTCAACGATGCTTCGCAGTTCAACTTGGCGCTCGATCAGTTCAATCAGTTCCTAAAGGACTACCCGAACTCGCGTTTGGTTCCGGAAGTTCGTGCGCTGCAAGCGCGCGCCACCTTGTTGCGCGGCGACGAAGGCGACGTGGCCGCAGCGGGTGCGCTTTACCGCAGCCTGTTCGAAGCGGGCTCGGGCGCAACACCTACGGAAGGCTACAGCGCGCTAGGTTCCTACGAAGCTGGCTTGCAAGGCATTCGGGCTCTGACCCAGGCCGGCGAAACTCTCGGTGCCCGCGAGATCAGCGGCGTGCTCGCTAGTGGTATCAGCACACTGCTAGCCACTGCAGAAGAGGGCAGCATTCTGAAAATCAAGCTCACCGCGCTCAGCGCTGAAGTTCAATTGGCGGAGGGCTTCGTGCTCCTCGCCGCGAACCAGGCGCGCCAAGCCGAGACTTTTTTCAAGTCTCAGCTGCAATCGAGCGAAGGCGGGCCCGCGGGTCTGCGCTATGGTTCGATGCTCGGCCTCGGTCAAGCCTACCTTGCCCAAGATAAATTTCGCGAAGCCAGCGTCGAGTTCGCCACCGTGGCGAGTATCGACTACACGGACCGCGATCGATCTGCACGAGCATTGCTGCTCTTAGCAGAAACCATGACCAAGTTGGGGGATAGTGATGGAGTCAGTCAAGCGCGTAAGCGTTTGAACGTCATCATCAAGACCTTCGGCGACACCCCGTCTGCGGCGGCAGCTAAGAAAGCTCTTGCAGCTCTCTAAGCGACTAGGCAACTAGAACTGCCCTCCCTACTTGCACCCAATCCAATTTGCGGGTGAGCCTAATAACAGGCCCCTCCCGCTCTCGATCCCCATCACCTCTACCGTTCGACTCCAAAGGAGTTTTTTGGTCATGATCCTCAGTCAGGCATCAAGCCGTGTGGCCCACTTCGCCGCCCGGACACTCCCCATCGCCGCTGCTGCGGCTGTCTTCGCCGCCCCTGCCCTCGCAGAGGAAACCAGCAGTTCAGCCCTCGACGTCTTCACCAAGTCAGGTGCCATCGGCATCCTCATCATCGTGCTTTCGATCGTCGCCCTGGCGGTGATCATTGAGAACTTTGTGACCCTAACGCGCGACAAGCTTGCACCGCCCGACTTGATCGACGAAGTGCAAGCGCTATTCGACGAAGGTCAATACCAGGAAGCCATGGAACTCTGTGAAAACGAGCCCTGCTTCTTCACCCGCATCGCGGGCGCTGGTATCGCCAAGATCGGCCACCAGTTCGAAGTCATCAACATCTCGATCAGCGAGATGGGCGATGAAGAAGCTATCCGCCTCCACCAGAAAATCGGTTGGCTTGCGCTGATCGCCAACGTGGCGCCCATGATGGGACTGCTTGGAACTGTGGGTGGAATGATCAAGGCCTTCAACGTGATCGCCTCCTCCGGTGGCCAGGCCAACCCGGCCGAGCTCGCCGGCGGTATTTCGGAAGCGCTCTTGACGACCATGCTTGGTCTGATCGTTGCCATTCCGACCAGTGCGTCCTTCGCATTCTTGCGAAACCGCCTGGTGAAAACCGTGATCGAGGTCGGCGCGATCATCGAAGACCTCTTCGAGCGCTTCCGTCCCAACCAGGCATAGAAGACTAGAGACCTTCCATGAAACTGAACAAGACTGATCCGGGAAAGGAAGCAGAGATGGACATGACACCGATGATCGACATCGTGTTCTTGCTCATCATCTTCTTCATGGTCATCACTGACTTGACGCAACAGGACCTTGAGGACCTGGAGCTGGCCGTTGCTACCAACGCTGTCGCTGACAGGCCGGACCCCGATGAGTTCCGACCCGTAGTCAACATCAAGGTGGACGGCTCGATTTGGGTCAAGCGTCGAATCTACTTCGATCCTGAGAACCCGGACGACTACAAGGAACTGCGTTCCTTCCTGTCGGACGTGGCGGTCAAGATGAAGCGTGATCCAACGGACCCGATGAAGTTTCCCGACGAACCGCTTTTGGTGCGGGCCGATATGAACACACCGTTCAAGTATGTTCAGAAGGTCATGGAGCAGTGCGGCTACAAGGGCGTTCAAATTTGGAAGGTCCAGCTCGCTGCTGCAGAAGCCGCGAAAGACGACGATCCGAAAGAGTAGCCCTCTCCCCCGATATCAAGCTCCTCCCAGACATCAAGAATAGTCATGGCAACCTCTCTCAAAGAAATAGCAACAGAAAATCACGACATGGAAATGACGCCGATGATCGACGTCACCTTCCTGCTTTTGATTTTCTTCATCTGCACGCTGAAGTTCAAAACCCTTGAGGGCAAGCTGGCCGCGTACCTGCCGAAGGACGTGGGCGTGAACACTTCTGACGATGAGCCGATCGAGAAAGTTGAGATCACGCTCAAAGTTCTCAAGGAAGGCACGAAGCTAAAGCCCAAGGAGAAGGACACTGATCCCGACATCATTTGGGACGGGACTCCCGGCACGCGCTACATCTATGGTTCTGACCGCAGGGTGTCTTACTCAATTGGCCCGCGCGCGATGACCGACATCGCGGATGTTCAAGCGCTTCTGGAGCAACTCCACAAAGCCGACGACAGCCGACCCGCAACGATCGATGCTCGCAAGGGCACTGTGACTGCGGATGTCATTTTTGTGCTCGACGCAGCCATGAACGCTAACTTCGACACGGTGACCTTCGTCGGCGCCTACGACTGAATAGAAGCTTCGCATTCCCAAGACTCCGCCTCAGCGGCGACTTGGGGACATGATTCATGCGGGGGGCCTCTGGCCCTAGGGTTTGGCTCCCCGCGTTCTTTTGACTGAGCCGAGAACGGCTAGCGAGTGACTTCTCTAGGGGGTCATCCGCGAATCCCCCACTCTGCTCGGGAACCGGCCCTAAGTCCTTATTCGCAAGAGCTTTGATTCTTGCGGAGAGCCTTTGACCGGAGCCCCTCTAGCCTGTTATCTTGCCCACTTGAGAAGACCCTGCGCGCGCGTCGTGCAGGTCATTTTTGAACCCATCCAATCCGCGCGATCGGATGTTTAGCAGCTCTGATAAACAAGGTTTCTGGTAGCCCGATCTTCCCGCGTGGATAGAGTTGGACCACCTGCAATTTCCTCCCCATCCCCACGACCCGCATTTCGAGAGATCCCCGCTTCCTTATGAGGAACTCCGACCTGAATCTAAACTCTCAAGGCGCCACTGCCCGTCGTAGCCTCCGCATCAGCGGACGTTCGATCGCAACGGCCACCTTCGTTTCGGCCTTGTTCTTTGCCGCCTGCGGCACTGCGCCCGATGTAGGCTTGGACAATGCTGCCTGGGAGCCCGATCCCTCTGACCCTACGAACGTCGCATTACCTGAAGGCGTCCCCGCCTCAGACGCTGAGTCGACCCCGGTTGCGCAAGACAGCGAGCAGATGCTTCGAGAAGATGCGCGCTTGTTGGAGCTGCGAGAGCAGCGTCGAGCGTTCTTGGTTGAACAGCACATGCAGAGCGCCAAGGCCTTGCGCGATCGCTTGCGATTGCGCGATTCGCGTGAAGAGCTGCTCGCTGCTTTGACGCTTGACCCCGACAACCTTCAAGCCAAGAAGAACCTCGCGGAAGTCAATGCACTGCTTGGCGAAAGCTACGACGACAAGGTCTCCACGGTCACCGAAACACTCGAGTCAGAGGTTTCGATCCGCACGCAGCAAATGCGCGCTGAGGCCAACGACTTGTTGCGCGACGGCAAACTAAAACTCGCCCGCGGTGACTACGACGGTGCCATTGCTCAGCTGACCATCGCTGATCAAACGGTGCAATACACCCCCTATTCCATCGATTGGAACGGCATTGACAGCGAGATCAAAGCGCTGCTCACACGCGCCAAAGGAGAGCGCAGGAACGCCGAAGAGGCGACCTTGGGAGAGGCCCAACGCAAAGCCTTCCAGGACCTGCAATCACGCGAACAAGAGGACACGGCACGCAAGCGCCAAGTCGTCGACAGCATGCTGTCGCAGGCCATCGATGCCTTCGAACGCGGCGCCTACGAAGACGCCATGTACTACGCGGACCAGGCCCTGCGCAAGGACCCGCGCAACCAGCACGCTGAAGAGATTCGTGAGAGTTCCTTCAAGGCTGGTATGAAAGCCACCCGCGTCAGCTACGTTTCCAAGAAGCGCGAGCAATTCAAGCGCTGGAAAGAAGACATTGAGAGCTACAAGATCCTGTGGAACGACACGATCACGTTGCCCGATCCCGACGCCTGGGCAGCGATCACTAAGATCCGTGCCGAGCGCCGTGGTTTGAACTCTAGCCAGAAACGCTCCTCCGCAGATATAGCTCTGCGCAAGGCTCTGCGCGAGACCATGATCAAGCTCCCCCCCGTCGAGGAAGAGGAGAACATCCGCGCGATCATCGACATGGTCCGAGTCATGACCGGTCTGCCTTTGGTGGTTGATCCCGCTGCTTACAACGCAGTCATTGACGAGGGAATTCTGTTCACCTTCTCGTTCGAGAACCAGTTGACGGTTGAGCAAACACTCAACTTGGTCTCCGACATGGCTGGCGAAGAGGTCACCTGGACCGTGCGCCACGATGCTGTGATGGTCACGACCGTTGAAAAAGCCCGCGGCGAAATGGTGCCTAAGCACCATGACGTTCAAGACTTGGTGGTCGGCCTTACAGACTTCATGGGCCCGCGCATCAACGAGATTCGCTTGCTCGAGGATCTTGAGGACGACGACGGCGGCGGACCTTTCGGATTCATCGGCGAAGCCCCGAAGCTGATCGACCCGGACGACTTGGCCACGATGATTCAAGAGAACGTCGAGCCCGGCTCCTGGGAAGACGGTGGCGCCTCTATCGAGAGCTACGAAGGCCACATCATCATCGTCCAGACTGAAGAAATTCAGGACAAGGTTTCAGACTTCCTCGAAGGCCTGCGCAACCTGAGTTCTGCAATGGTCACCGTCGAGACGAAGTTCATGACGGTGGGCGACAACTGGATTCAAGAGATCGGCGTCGACTTCCGCGGCTTGGATGACAACCCGCTGACTGACGTCACCAACGGTCTTGAGGACATGGCTTCTCGTGGACTCGACAACGGCGGCACTGGCTCCGAAGGATCCAACGCTGCTGGTGCTCCCTCCTCGGGTTTCCACTACGACGATGGTGAGGACGGCGACTTCAGAGGCCGTACGGAGAACTACTTCGGCTCAGCTTTGGGTGATGCCCTCAGCACTGTCGGCGGTATGACCTTCCAGTACTCGCTCCTGAACGACCTTGAACTTTCCGCAATCCTGCAAGCCGTTGAGAAGAGTTCGACCTTCGAACTGATCAACGATCAGGTGCTCTCGGTGCACAACACCCAGCGCGCTTACGTCGCAGTCGTCAACCAACGAGCCTACATCCAGGACTTCGACGTTGAGGTCGCGACCTTCCAGGCAGTGGCTGACCCGCAGGTCAACGTGTTGCACGAAGGTGTCGTACTCGACGTGCGCCCCACGATCCACAACGACAGACGCTACATCTCGCTTGAGGTTCAGCCGACAGTCGCACGTGTGGTGGCCATGCGCCGCTACAGCTCGACCCTTGGTGGTAACACCTCCCCGGTCGAGTTTGAGCTTCCTGAGATCCAGGTTCAGAGCGTGTTCACCACAGCTCAGATCCCGGACGGCGGTTCTATCCTGCTCGGCGGTTTGACCGACATCCGTAATATCGAGCGACGCGCAGAAGTGCCGTGGCTTGCAAACATCCCGCTGGTGGGCTTCTTCTTCAAGACAGAAGGCTACAACGATGAAAACCAGTCTCTGATGATCCTCATCAAGGCCAGTATCATCGACGTCCGCGAGGAAGTTGCCAAGATCGAGGCCGCCTACTAAGCGCCAACGATTTCTCATCCAAGGGCCAGCCCACTCCTCAGAGTGGGCTGGCCCTTTTCTTTTGCCCATTGGAAGGGCTACGCTAATCGCGGCTCCCCACCCTTCTTTCTAGCCGCACCGTAGGATCTCATGGCCAAGTCCGGACTCGACGCGATCTTCTTCGACATCGACGACACGCTCTTCCCTACCACCGAGTTTGCGGGGCGTGCGCGCTGGAACGCGGTCAAGGCGATGATCGCTGCCGGACTCGACGTCAAGGAAGATACCGTCTACGAAGAACTCTGTGAGGTCATCAAGGAGTTCACATCGAACTATGGCAACCACTACGGGCACTTGCTCAAGCGCTTGGGTCCCGAAGCCACTCGCAACGTGAACCCGGCGCTGATCGTCGCCGCGGGCGTCGTGGCCTACCACGACACTAAGTTTCGAGAGATCGCTCCCTTCGAGGATGTCGTGCCGCTCTTGCAAGACTTGCGCAAGGCGGATGTGCTTGTCGGCATCATTACGCACGGCTGGACCAGCAAGCAGGCGGAGAAGCTCCTACGTCTCAAACTAGTCCCCCACATCGACACCAACGCGATCTACATTTCTGAGCAGGTGGGTATCTCGAAACCGAATCCCAAGCTCTACACCCACGCGCTCGAAGCGCACAAGCTCGACCCCACGCGGGCCATGTATGTCGGCGACAATCCGGCCCACGACATCGCGCCTTGTCGCGGTCTTGGCATGAAGACAGCTTGGTCGAGTCGCGCCGCTCGAGCCAAATTAACGGACTCGGGAATTGAGGCAAACCACACCATCGCTAACTTCGAACAGCTGCGCGTAATTCTCGAACGGGACTACGCCGTGGACGTCTAAGTACACTCAGGATCAAGAACGCAAATCCTTGCTCGCGGCAAGCTTGCGTCATTCGGAGCCTCCCTCTACGCTGCGTGCGTGCAAGCTCCTTCCCGCTCCGGCCGTCTCCGTCAAACGCTAGCATTCGCCCTCTTGGCTTCGATGTTCGCCGTCGCCTTGGCGATCTCGAGCTCCGCTCGACTCGAGCCGGCGGACTTCACTTTCAACAACGGCGCAGAGGTCAGCACCCTCGATCCCGCTACGGTTAGCGGTGTTCCCGAAGGACGTATCGTGCGCGCTCTCTTCGAGGGCTTGTGCGTCAAGGATCCGAAGACTCTAGAGCCTCTTCCTGGCATGGCAGAGTCCTGGGAAATCTCGGAGGATCGCAAGACGTACACCTTCAAGATCCGCGAGGGCGCGACCTGGACAGATGGTAAGCCGGTGACGGCTTACGACTTTGAGTACAGCTGGCGCCGCATGCTGAACCCCTTGACGGCGGCGGAGTACGCCTATCAGCTTTGGTATATCCAAGGGGCCAAGCAGTACACGTTGATGGATGATGATTTGGAGTACTTCTCCGACATCTTCAAGCCCTTTTGGATCAAGGACCTCGGCAAGGGCCGTTTGCGAGTTGGCGTGTCTGGGTTCGTACTAGAGAGCTTCTACAAGGGAATGAAGTTGGAATTCCAGCCCCCTCTCGGCGCAGATCTGAAGGCCAATGACGCGCTCATATCTACAGTCTCTATAGAGGGTGCCGCGACACTACGCGGGCTCCCCTTTGACTGCACAATTGAGTCCATCAACCCAGAGCTCGCGAATCAGGTCGACCTCGTACTCAAGGATCCCTGCGGATCGCAGTGGCTCGCTGAAGTTCAACTAAAGGATCTGGAAGCCCTCACAGAAATGCGAGAGGACAGCATCCTCATCTCGGGGGAACGCTTTCGAACTGAACATGTCGAAAAGAGATTGCTTGGCTTGCATGCCAAGGACACCACGCACTTCGAAGTCACGCTAAACGCCCCAACCCCCTACTTCCTCGACATCTGCGCCTTCTACCCGGTCTTCCCGGTTTCACGCGCCAACATCGAACTGGCCCAAGAAAAGTGGCCGGCGGATTGGGAGCTCAAGTGGCTGCGACCTGAGAACTTGGTCACCAACGGTCCCTACAAGGTGCTCTTTCGGCGCGTCAACGACCGTATCCGGCTGACCAAGAACGAAAGCTATTGGGACGCGGACAACGTGGCCTTCGACACAATTGATGCTCTTGCCATCGATCACCTGGGTACCAGTCTCAACCTCTACTTGATGGGCGAGATCGATTGGATCGACCGGCCGATCACCAACGTCATCCCGCGCTTGATGCCGCGCGAGGATTTCAACCCGACGGCTTACCTGGGCTCTTACTTCTATCGCATCAACACAAACGAACCACCCTTCGATGACAAGCGCGTACGACGCGCCTTAGCGTTGACGATCGACCGCGAAGCGATCGTCTTGAACATCACGAAGGCCGGTGAGCAAATCGCCTACGGTTTCGTCCCGCCGGGCATGGGCGACTACCCGATTGTCGAGATGAAGCACTCGACTGATGGCGCGGACTATGCGGCGAACTTCGCGAAGGATGTGGAGGAAGCTAGGGCGCTCTTAGTCGAGGCAGGCTTCGGCGAAGGCGGCAAAGACTTCCCCACCTTCGAGATTCATTACAACACAGACCAAACCCACAAGGACATCGCCGAAGTCATCGCGGACTCCTGGAAAAAGCACCTGGGTCTCAACGTCAAGCTCTTGAATCAAGAGTGGAAGGTCTACCTGGACGCACAAAAGTCCCTCGACTTCTCGGTCACTCGCTCTGCTTGGATTGGGGATTACCCCGACCCAAACACCTTCATGGATATGTTCGTAACGGGTGGCGAGAACAACCGCACGGGCTGGGGCAACTTGCGCTACGACGAATTGATTGGTCAAGCGGCAGCGGAGAGCGATCCCGTCAAGCGCCTCGAGCAGTTCGCCGAAGCGGAAGCGATCTTGATGGACGAACTTGCGATCCTCCCGATTTACTATTACGTCACGCGCAACCTGGTCAATCCGCGTCTGGGCGGCTTCCATAGCAATATCCAGGATGAACACTTCAGCAAGTTCTGGTACTGGATGGACGATCAGGAACTGGCAGATAGACGTGCCGAGCAACCGGCGAGTTGGGTAGAGATCGACGCCGAAGGACCGAATGCCGGCAAGTATTCCCCCAACCAGAAGCGCTGACCCATGCTGCATTTCTTGTTCAGGCGCTTCCTCTGGTTTGTGATCACCCTGTGGGTCGTGGTGACTATCTCGTTCTTCCTGATGCGCCAGGTGCGCGGCGGTCCCTTCGACGGCGAACGGGCTTTGAACGAAGCAATTGAGCGCAACATCAAGGCGCGCTACCACCTCGACTGGCCGCAGTGGAAGCAGTACTTGCACTACGTGGGGCCCTTCAACTTGGCTGAGGATGGACCAGAGTTCCTCGGAGGGGACGGCACGGATCCCTTCACGGGCATTTTGGTTGGCGACTTTGGACCCTCCTTCAAGTACCGCGACTTCACCGTCAACGACATCATTGGCCAGTCATTGCCCGTTTCGGTTTCGCTGGGGATGATTGCGCTCTTGTGGGCGCTCGTGCTCGGCCTCGGCGCTGGCGTTGCGTCTGCTCTTTGGCGTGGGACGAAGACTGACGTGGCCTTGCGGCTAGCCGCAACGACGGGCATTGCCCTGCCCAATTTCACCGTGGCGGGCTTCCTCGTGATCCTGTTCGTGTTCACGATCCCACTACTGCCCGTCGCTGGCTATGGCAGTTGGCGCCACTTGATTCTGCCGGGCTTCGCGCTGGGCGCGCCCTTCGCCGCCTACATCGCGCGCTTGACGCGCACAGGCATGTTGGAAGTGCTCAGTCAGGACTACATTCGCACGGCGCACGCCAAGGGCTTGCCACCGCGCACGGTGATCATGCGGCACGCGATCAAGGGCGGGATCCTGCCCGTCGTTAGCTACCTGGGCCCCGCCACAGCTGGCATCCTGACTGGTAGCTTGGTGATTGAACGGATTTTCGCCATCCCTGGCACGGGCTCGCACTTCGTCAACAGCGCGCTCAACCGCGACTACACCTTGGCGATGGGTGTCACGATCCTCTACACGGTTTTGGTCTACACCCTGAACACCTTGGTGGATCTCGCCTACACGCTGCTCGATCCGCGCATTCGCTTGGAGGACAGCTGATGGCTTCCGAGAAGAACTGGAACATCGGCGGCGAGAACCTCGCGGAGCTTCTGGCGGACACGGCGCAGTTCAAAGGTGAGAGTCTCTGGCAAGATGCATGGCGACGGCTGAAAGCCAATCGGACCGCTTGGTGGAGCTTGCTATTCCTGATGCTATTTGGAAGTACGGCGCTATTTGCACCATTCCTGCCGATCCCATCGCCTGTTCACCTGGACCTGCAACTCGAGCCGCTGCCACCGGTAGCGCCCTGGGAGAGTTTCGGAGACGCCGGATTTGTGCGCGACTACTGGGATCTCTCTGCCATCGATAACTTGATGGTCGATGCGCGCGTCGCCGTCTTTGGAGATTGGCAAACGGGCAAGTGGCTCGGTACCGATGGCAAGGGGCGCGACATCCTTTCGCGAATCATCTGGGGCTCGCGCACATCGATCATGGTCTCGATCGCGGCTGCCTTGTGTTCGCTCGCGATCGGAGTCAGTTACGGCGCCCTCGCAGGCTACCTCGGCGGTCGTATCGACAACCTGATGATGCGGATCGTCGACATCCTTTATTCGATCCCCTTCATCTTCCTGGTGATCTTCCTGATCACAGTCGTCAATGAGTACCGCACGGAACTCGAGGACAACTACGGCATCGATCGCGAGATGGTGTTCTACGTGGTGATTGGCGCGGTCTATTGGTTGACGATGGCACGAGTGGTGCGTGGTCAAGTGCTCGCTCTACGCAGCAGTGAGTTCATCGAAGCGGCGCGCGTCTTGGGTGCATCGACCTTACGTATCGTCTTCTCGCACTTGGTTCCCAACGTACTGTCGATCGTGATTGTTTACCTGACCCTGACGATCCCCGCCGTCATGCTTTTTGAAGCCTTCCTTTCCTTCCTCGGGCTCGGCATCGAGCCGCCCAAGGTCTCCTGGGGATTGCTTGCTGTCGACGGCAGCGAAATGGTCAATCCCGTGCGGCTCTATTGGTGGCTAGTGGTTTTCCCAGCGATGGCGATGGGCTCAACCTTGTTGGCGCTCAATCTATTGGGCGATGGTTTGCGCGATGCATTGGATCCTAAGATGCGAGGACGCGAATAATGTCGCCTGTGCTTGAAGTCAATAACTTGGCTGTGCGATTCGACACGCATCACGGCAGTGTGCGCGCGGTGGACGGCGTCTCCTTCTCTCTTGAAGAGGGCGAAACGCTGGCGCTTGTTGGCGAATCTGGCTCCGGTAAGTCTGTCACGAACCTGGCGATGATGGGCCTGATCCCCCAGCCTCCCGGTGTGATCGAAACCGGCAGCGTGATGTACGGCGGACGCGACTTGATGCAACTCGCGCCCCGGGAACTGCAACGTCTGCGCGGCAATGAGATCTCGATGATCTTTCAAGATCCGATGACGAGCTTGAATCCGCTGCTGAGTGTCGGACAGCAACTGACAGAGGTGCTCGAAGTTCACCAAGGGCTCGCTCGCCGCGCCGCGCGTAAGAAGTGCGCGGAGGCTTTGGGTGACGTAGGTATCCCCGATCCTGAATCGCGCCTCGATCAGTATCCGCACGAGATGTCCGGCGGTATGCGGCAACGTGTCATGATCGCCATGGCATTGCTTTGTGATCCGCGCGTGTTGATAGCCGATGAGCCGACGACTGCCTTAGATGTGACCATTCAAGCTCAAATCCTTGAGCTGATGGGCGATCTTCAAAAGCGTCGCGGGACGGCAATCATCTTGATCACCCACGATCTCGGCGTGGTGGCCGGTATGAGCGATCGCGTGCACGTGATGTACGCGGGGCGCTTGGTCGAAGCAGCGCCGACGAATGATCTATTCGGCCGACCCGAGCATCCCTACACGATTGGGTTGTTGGGCAGCGTGCCGCGCCTAGACCAACACCCAGACGAGGCCTTGCAGTCGATACCTGGTCAACCCCCGGACCTCGCGGCCCTTCCGCCGGGCTGCGCCTTCGAACCACGGTGCTTTCAAAAGACAGCAGCTTGCACAGGGTCTGTCCCAGAGCTTCTACCCTTTGAAGATACGCAGTCGACCGGCCCGCGTCTCGCTGCCTGTCCAGCGGAGAATAGAGCCAAACAACCGACGGGAGGAACGCGATGAGCCCAGCTCCCCTGCTCGAGGTCAAGGATCTGCACAAGCACTTCCCCACCGGCGACACCAATATCCTTGGCAAGCGCAAACAACTCTTGCGCGCGGTCGACGGCGTCAGCTTCAACTTGGAAGCGGGCCAGTGCTTGGGCCTCGTCGGCGAATCCGGTTGCGGCAAGTCGACGGTGGCACGCGCAGTCGTCGGTTTACATCCGGCAACCTCGGGATCCATCAAGTTGAACGGCGCCGAACTCAGCGGACTCTCTGCGCGTCAATGGCTGCCGCATCGGCGCAAGATCCAAATGATCTTTCAGGATCCCTACGCCTCCCTAGATCCACGTCAGACCGTCGCATCGATCCTGACTGAGCCCGGGAAGATCCATAAGATCGGCAAACCGCGCACTCGCAAACTTCAAGCGATGGGCCTGCTCGAAGCCGTTGGTCTCAACCCGCGCCACATCAATCGCTACCCACATGAATTCTCCGGCGGCCAACGTCAACGCATCGGTATCGCTCGCGCCCTGGCGCTCGAACCGGACATCCTGATTTGCGACGAGCCAGTCAGCGCTCTCGATGTCTCGATTCAGGCGCAGATCATCAACCTCTTGAACGAGCTCAAGGAACGCTTCTCCTTGGCCTATCTGTTCATCGCCCATGACCTCGCGGTGGTGCGGCACATCTCGGACACCGTGGCAGTCATGTACCTTGGCCGCATGGTCGAGTTGGCCCCGTGCGCGGAGTTGTTCCAGACGCCTCAGCATCCCTACACGCGAGCCCTCCTGTCGGCGGTGCCGGTCCCCGATCCCGAGCTTGAGCGTAGCCGCCAG
This sequence comes from Planctomycetota bacterium, assembly GCA_047639675.1. GTDB lineage: Bacteria > Planctomycetota > UBA1135 > UBA1135 > JABACD01. The sequence continues at coordinate 15,372 of JBLIOI010000020.1, forward strand.
CGCATTGTTCTCAGTGGGGACGTTCCATCGCCGCTAAACCCGCCTCCGGGTTGCGCATTTGAACCCCGCTGCCCCCAAAGAGACGAAGTTCCAGGAAATCGCTGTTCGTCACAAGCTCCGGAGTTCAAAGTTCTTGCGACTGACAGCAGGCGCCACTGCGCCTGTTTTCTGGAGCTTTCATCCGAGACCTAGAAATCCTCGGGTTTGAAATCCGAATAGGGGCTGCTGCCCCGAACGATCCCCCCCCCCATCCTCCCCGCCGCGGCTGTCCGCTCCCGCACATGAATTCCGGCTACAGCACTCCCCACCGGGGCACGATGATCCTGGTCCTCGGAATTATTTCGCTGGCCGGCGGCTTCGTCTTTCTCGGTCCTTTTGCATGGATTATGGGCAAAGGCGACCTCGAGAAGATCGACCAAGGGGTTATGGATCCCGAGGGCCGAGGGATGACTCAAGCAGGCATGATTTGCGGAATGATCGCTACGGCAATGATCATTGTTGGGTTACTTGTAGCAGTCGCCGGTCTGGCCTTTCTCGTGCTGGCTGCCGGCGTGCATGCTAGCTAAGCTTTCTGGATGAACAGTCCCCTCCGCCCGTACTCGAGCCCTAGCTAGTCCAAGCCCGTCTGGGGAGCATGACTCCACGGACCCGCACCATGATTCGAGTCGAAAACGTCTGCCGTAATTACGGCGAAGTTCGTGCCGTTGATTCCGTCTCCTTCTCAATCGAAGTCGGGGAAGTCGTCGGCTTCTTGGGACCGAACGGGGCCGGCAAGAGCACCTTGCTCAAGATGCTCTGCACCTATTTGCCCGCGAGCTCCGGATCACTGACTGTCGCTGGCCATGATGTGGAGCGCGAGTCGCAAAAGGTGCGCGAGAAGATTGGGTATCTGACCGAGCACAACGCGCTGTTCGAGACCATGCGCGTCTCCAAACTACTGAGATTCATGGGAAGAGCGCGCGGACTCTCCGGTGCTTATCTCGAAGAACGTATCGAGTGGGTCACTCAAGCGATGACTTTGGGGATGGTCCTCTCACGTCGCGTCTCCGAGTGCTCGAAAGGCTTCAGACAACGAGTTGGTCTGGCTTGCGCTCTGATCCATGATCCGGAAGTGCTCCTGCTCGATGAGCCCACACACGGACTCGATCCATTGCAAGTGGTTGCTTTCCGCGAGTTCATCCAAGAGTTGTCGCCCGGACGCGCCATTCTCTTTTCGAGCCACATTCTGGCCGAGGTAGCAGAGATCTCAGACCGGCTCCTGGTGCTGCAGCAGGGCCGCTTGTGCCTCGACGAGAAAGTTGCGGATATCAAAGCGCGCGCTAAGAGCGAGAACACCACTTTGGAACAACTCGTGATCTCGCGCGTTCAAGAGTCACAAAGCGGAGATCTGGCCCAATGAGTTCCAAGCGCACAGGATTGCTGCAAGGTGTCGGCGTCGTCTTTGGACGCGAATTGGGCGCCTTCTTTGATTCCGCGATCGCCTACGTCTATCTGATCTCGGCTTTGGTGCTCTTGACTTCGCTGTTCATGAACGAGTTCTTCCTGACGGGCAGACTCGACATGACGCCTTTCTTCGACGCACTGGCTCCCCTATCGATCTTCCTCTTGCCGGCGGTCACCATGCGGCTCTGGGCAGAGGACAAGAAGACACGCACCTTCGAGTTGTGGATGACCTTGCCACTGCGGCCAGGACAAGTCGTCTGCGGCAAGTACCTGGCAGCCTTAGCGCTCTACTGCATGTTCCTCTTGGGAACGGCTCCGATCGTCATCATGTTGATGGTCTTGGGCAACCCGGACTTGGGATTGATCTTTTCTGGGTACTTGGGCGCCTTCGGTTTGGGCGTCTTATTCCTGGCCTTCGGTTCATTTCTTTCGAGTTTGACCGGCGATCAGATCGTGGCTTTTGTGACCAGCGTTCTGTGCGGATTCCTTTTCATCTTCACGGGTCATCCGAAGGTCATCGCGGTATTGGACGGCATCTCGCCAGATCTTGGCGCAGGAAGCTTTCTCGCCGATAACTTGGCAGCCCTTCCGCACTACGACAGTTTCGTGCGTGGCTTAGTCGAGCTTTCGTCGGTAGTTTGGTTCGCGGGATTGGCGGCAGCTTTCCTGTGGCTCACCACGGTCGTCGTCAGCAAGGTTCGCACGTGAAGCGGCTCAGCCTGCTGGTCCTTGCGCTACTGACGATTCTTTGCGCAGTGCAGTTTGCGCGAGTGACAGATCTCGCGGCACAAGCCGCGCATCTGCCCCACTTCGAGCCCGGGCGCCGGCGATCGGCGAGCTTGTCAGAGGAAACGCGCACGCGCCTGGCGAGCTTTGATGAGGAAGTGCGACTGACCTACTTTGCCACGCGTCGCGAGAACTTGCCTGCGCACCTCGCGCACCTGGAAGATCACGTGCGCGATGTACTGGGTGCCTTCGAGCAAGCCAGTAGCGCCAGTGCGCGCCCTATGATCACCGAAGTCGTCTATCTTGACGAACATCCCGAGTGGCAGATTTCCTTGGCTACCGCGGGCGTTGCTCCCTGGCGCTCGCGCCGCGTAGAGGGCGACGGATACCGTGACGATGAGCTGTGGTCGAGTCTACGGATTGGCTACGGCGCACGTCCTGAAGCTGTCTTCAATGGTGTTGGGCCGGAGATGGTCGATCAACTACAAGAGTTGATCTTGGCGCAACTGGAAGAACTGCGCGAGCCGCGACGACCACGTGTGGCGCTCTCTGCCCCCGCTGGCTACGACATCCTGCGCGAAATATTGAACAGTGGCGCGGATGTCATTGAAGTCGACTTCGACGACTCCGCTGAGTTGCCAACAAATCTCGACCTATTCCTGTGGCTCGACCCCCAAAGCGCGGAAGAACAGCACTTGGCGGCCATTGAACGCTTGAGAGCGCGCGGCGGCAGTGTGGTCTTTGCGGGGCATTCGCTGAGTTCGACAGAGACTTGGAACGGCGAAGACATCAGCGTCCGCTTCACTCGCGATAGCCAAGCCGCCGGCACGGTCCTCCGACACTTTGGATTGACGCCACTCGGCGAATTACTGCTCGACCCGCGCGGGGGGGAGATTCTCGGGCCGGACTTAACTGGCAGTGGTCAGGCATCCATCATCGCGCCCTGGTATGCACGCTCCACGGCGGATCATCACGACTTCCGCACACTGAAAGGCCAGCCAAATGGCAGCCTGCTCTTTCGTACGCCAGAAGCTTTCCTGCCCGATGGCGCGCGCTTGGCGGAATTGAATTTGAAAGCAACTGTGCTGGCAACCGCTAGCGATCTTGCTACATCGGTAGCCGTTCCCTCGAATCAGTTGACATTTGCGGAACTGCTCAATCTCAAGGGACGCGCACAACCCAACGCCGCCTTGGCTGCCATCCTGCGACCCGCGGATCCGTGGAGTGGGCGCTTGTTGATGTTGGCGGATTCAGCAGTGCTCAATGATGAGTTTGCAGTTTACGATCACTACGCCCACACGCCACTCGTGCAGATCCTCCTGACGACCCTGCTCTCAGGCGAGCGCATGGTGGCAAGCCGTATCGCGCTCGTCGGACCCGAAGTCTTGCCACAACTGGCTAGCGTCAAGCGCGCCTTATTGCACGGACTGGTCGTACTGCTTGTTCCGAGCTTATTCGCGCTCATGTTCCTTATCCGCAACCGAGGTGGAAGCGGGGGAAGCGCTCAGGGACGGATCGCGCGCGCCGTGACTGTGCCGATCTGCGTTTCGATTCCGCTGGCTGTCTTCGCCAGCACCTTCGCCCCCGCCCTGGATGTGGACCTGACCAAGGATGGGCGCAATCGCCTGACCGACACGGAGCGCGAAGTCTTCGCCGGACTTTTGGAAGAGCCCACGCAAATTGAACTGGTTTTCAGCGAAGCTGGCTCCTTGCCACCGGAGTTCAAACCTCTGGCTCGTGAAGTACGGCGGGTTTGCGATGGATTGGCGCGCGAGTTCGATACGGTTTCCGTCAGCAGCATTCACCCTGAAGGCATGGATGAATCTCAGCTGGCGGACCTGGCACAAGGGGAAGTCACGCCCTTCTCTGTCAGCACCACCAGCGCCGAAGTCACGCGCTTATTCCGTATCTATGCCCACTTGCGCTTGAGCCGGGGTGAGAACGAAGTCGTCATCGGCTTCCCCACGGAACGCTCCTTTGGCGTACTACGCTTTCGTTTGGCTCACGCTTTGACTCGCTTGCAAGGCGGCAGCCCCACCAGGGTCGCGATCTTCGCCGAGCCACCGCGCCTATCCCCCGCTGAAGCGGCTCTTGAGTATCAACGCAAGAAACTCTTCGCCCCCCGCGAAGGCGATGTGTTTAGCGAGATAGCGGACCTCTTGAGTGAGAACGACTTCGAAGTCGTGCGCCTGAATCCAGCAATTGATGCCATCCCAGAGAACATCGATGCCGTGCTTTGGTTGCAACCGCGGCGCGACATTCGGCCAATGATGGCGCGACTCTCGGTCTGGTTACACGAGGGAGGCAAGGCTCTGGTCGCAGGCCAGCATTTCCGCATCCTCTCGCGTCAACTTGAAAATGCGGGCCTGCAACAACGCTTCTGGCCCGAGCCACAGTTTGTTGACCTTGACCGCTACTACTTCAACGAGATCGGAATCAAGATCGAGCGCGAGCTCGTCTTTGACGAATCCTATGCTTCGCTGCCGCTGACTACGCGCGTAGATGGAACGGACGGCTCAACGAAGTACATTCAGCTCGAAACCACCCAACCCTTCCTCGTGCGCGCAGCCGCGCTGGGACGTGACACGCACACGATAGGAGAACTGCTTTTGCCCTTTGCATCGAAGCTGCGCTTTGATGAGGAGCTGATTGCAACGACGGGTCTACGTCACTCCCCGTGGGTTCTGGGAGTTGGTCCGCATTGGAGTTATCGCTGGACCGGTGGAGATCTGGCCCCCGAACTCCTGCGCGGAGAGCCCGCACCCGACGATGAGACCAACGCCCTTCTGCTGTTTGATTCTCCGGCCTCGTATGCCGAACTCGTATCGGGGACCTTTCCCAAGCTCGAATTTCAAGAAGCCGGCGAAGACAAGCGCCCCGGTGAACTCGCCTTAGTTGTGCTGCCTGACAAGGCCCAGGCAGAAGGCCACCTGCTTGTCGTCGGAAACTCAAAGTTGTTCGAGAACGAATTGCTCGGGCTAGAAGGTTACGATCACGAACTCTTCGCCTTGCGCGCAGCATCCCGATTGAGCTTGGACGCACAGATTGCGAGTTTCCTCGATAAAGCGCCCAGCGCTCCGGCTCTGGCTCCCCAAAGCAAACAGACAAGACTTTGGTGGCGTTTGATCGTGATGGGTGCCTTTCCACTCTTGTTGATTGTTGTCGGCGCTGGGCGTAGGCGGATCTCGGCATGAGTCGCGAACTCGTGATAGCTCTCATACTGGCCTTGACGCTCACGGGCCTGGGCTTTGTGCTACGCAAGCAAGATGCCGCGGAAGCTTCGGAATACCTGCAGCCAGTTCTGAACCAAAGCGAGCGCGACAGCTTGCGAGTGGCCGCCGTCTCGTTCAGCGCTCCAGGAACAACCCAAGAACACCTCTACCTGTACAGAGACGGCCAATGGCTATGTACAAGCGTCTACAACGCGATTGCACTCACCAGTGAAATCGAAGCTTTAGTCGGTGAGCTCGCCGGCAGCTATGCACACATAGTCGCCGACGAGCGGCAAGCCTCTGCCTATGGTCTCGCCTCGGGGGACGTCTTGGTGACGCGCTTGCACGGCGCAGATGTGGGTAGCGCGGCCGACCGCGACGTATTGCTCGAACTCGAACTTGGCCACTCGCTTAGCGGTTTGGGTGCCGGCCGTTCCTTCGCGCGTATCGCAGGGCGCAAGGAAATCATTGAGATCGATCAAAACCCGCGCGCGCGCCTCCTGACTCCCAGTGAAAAGCGCCTCCCCCCCTTACTCGACGAACGACTACTGGCGGGTGAATGGCCAGATCGCGGCTCGGGTCTCGAACGCGCCTTCATTGACTTCACTGATGGTCGTTCCATCGAGATTAACAGCCGTGTGAACGGCCTGCCGCCTGGGCCTGGGTTGCCCGCGCCACGCGAGTGGATAGCCACCGAAGACGATCAAACCGCACGCTGCCTGCCCTACCGCATCGGTGCCTGGCAGTCATTCTTGTATCACGTGCCCTATCAAGGCTTGTCCGACCCTGCCGCCGCACAGAAACGCGGGCTCGATCAACCTACTGCGACGATCACGCTGATCCAGGTCAAGGGAGCCCCCGTCGAACTCGTCATCGGCCGTGCCGCACCTTCGGGCTCGACCTTCGTCTTGAACAAGAAAACCAACTTATTGTGTCTCCTAGAAAAAGAGCATGCCGAGCTACTCATCGGGAGTGTCGAAAGGCTGTGCTCCACGGACATCTTGAACCCTTGGGAAGCCTGGCTGCCGAAGTGATCGTTCGCAAAGCAGTTTCCACCCTGCTCGCAGACTCTATATTCGCTTCCCAGGAGCGCTCTAAGCCAAGCAGCTCATCGTTCGACTTCCGTCTACCTAGGAACATGGCGGGACGATCCCCGCGTTGGACCTTGTTGTCCACAACTGTGTTCCCCTCGCTATTCACGCAGGCTTCATTTGCGCTGTAAGCGCCCATGACACGCCATACACAGGTCCAAGCCTACTCATCCCTCAAGGGGATGCGGATCACGAACGTCGTGCCCTCGCCCACCACGCTCTCGACACCGATCGTTCCGTTGTGTTTGTTGACGATCACATCATGGGCAATCGCAAGACCCTGCCCGGTTCCCTTGCCCACGCCCTTGGTGGTAAAGAAAGGATCAAACATCCTGTCGCGTACCTCTTCGGAGATTCCTCCCCCGGAGTCGGAGATACGGATTTCGACCCACTTGCCATCCAACTCTGCACTGACTTTGATCAGCCCCTTCTCACCTGCCCGGTCCGCCACGACATCGCCGATGGCGTGCGAAGCGTTGACAATCATGTTGAGCAGGACCTGGTTGAGTTCGCCCGCGTAGCAGGAAACGAACGGGAGATTGGAATCCACGTCAATCTCGACATTAGCGACGTATCTCCACTCTGCGCCTGCAACGGTCACCGTGCTTTCAACGGCGTGGAGTAGGTGAACTTCGCTCTTGCCTTCGGCGCCTGGATGGGAGAATTCTTTCATCGCGTGAACGATTCTGCTTACACGGCCGACGCCATCAAGCGATTGTTTGATGGCGCGCGGAATCTCCTCCTGCATAAATTCGAGATCCGCCTCATCGAGAGAGCGAATCATCTTTTCTGCCAATTCTGATGAAGCCTCTCCCTGCTTGACTGCGCTCGCCAACTGGTTGGCCTGCTCAAGCAGAGGCGTAATCGCGGAAAAGGCCTCATCCAAGAACCGAGTATTGTCTCCGACGTACTGCGTCGGGGTATTGATCTCATGGGCGATACCTGCCGCGAGTTGCCCAATGGATTCCAAACGCCGCGCGCTCGCCAATTCGCGCCCAAGTCGCTCTTTCTCCGTATGGTCATCCGCGAGTATCAACACTCCGAGCAATTCTCCATCCGCATTGAACATGCTGTTGAAATTCAGGGTTAAGACTCCCTTCGATCCGGTACTCGAAGTGAAAACCAATTCCGTCAATCGTGAACCGTCCCCACTTACCAAGCACTCGCCTATGCTGTTCTGAACGGCATCCCAATCCCACTTGATCCCAACCACTTCCAGTGGCTCGCCAAGCGCCAGGGCAATGGGAACTCCAAAGGCGCGCGCGGCGGCTTCATTCCAATTCGTAATTCGACCGCTCTCATCAACAGTGATCATGATCGAGGAAATCGAGCGCAGAATCATGTCATTGCAGCGGTGTTCATCCTGCAAGTCTGAATTGACTTCCAATAAGTGCTCGTACTCCTGGGCGTTGGAAAGAGCGCCTGCAATAACAGGAGCAATAAGGTCAATGGTCAGAAGCTCCAGTTCTTTATCCCCACCGGGGTTGAGCCCGACGAGGCATATTTCGAGAGACCCACCTCCGGAACTTCGATTGAGGGGAGCGTAGATCCACTCGCTATCAATAGAAAATCCGTTGCTCAGAATTTGAGCCTCTGCCCCATCACTCACGTGATCCGCCACAGTCAAGGAAGCCGCGAGTTTATCCAGGCACGCGGCCATCTCCTCCGAGAGTATTGAGCACTGTCCTTCCTCAAGACCCTGGCTCGACCTCACTTTCCAAACCCGCGAGTCCGCTTGGCCTTTCCTACCCAGCGAAACGATCACCGAGGCCCGGCAGCCAAACACGGCGCCAATTAGGTTGCAGGCCTCCCCTGCAACCTCCTTCAGACTCGTTCGTGATAGGCACGAAAACGTGCCGGAGAGTGCTTGGACACGCTGTAGTGACTCGATTGCCAACAGAAAAAGCCTCAAAAAGCGGACGATGCGGGATAGCGAAGCGGGTGCATCGCTTGGAATCACAATTCCTATTCACTCCCGTTATCGGCGGTTCAAGCGGGCCGTTGAAGCAGCACGCAGGCAAAACTTCCAGCTTTAACTCCTTTGGGCGAGTTACGGACTATTTTTTCGGTGGATGCGGACGGCAGGCGGGCGCTCCCTGCACCCACCCGCCCGGTGATCACAACAGAAACCTGAGTTCAGTTCTCGCTGTGAATTTGAAGCTCGCGGGCTTACCGATGACATCTCGAAGAGGGATACGGGACTCTTGACCGCCCAGAATCGCGGCGCTGGAATTCTGCTCTACATCTTCGGAGACACGTCCCCAATGATCACCCGAGATTCGATCATGTCGATATTCATCGTCGCGGAGTTGAAAGCCTCCGCTGAGTTCTAGCGCACCACGATGGGCTTCGCTGTGCGCATGCAGTAGCCCGAACCAGAGCCGTAATTCAAAGATGAAGACTTAACGCCGAACAAAGCGAGTGAAGTGAGGTCCATCTGCGTTCTGCACAGATCGGTTGTTCCCCCGTAATGCAAATCGCTCTGGAGACTTGCCGCTACATTGAGTTCCTAGAACGATCGCTGCTCTTCACGAGAAGCTATGCAGTCGAGGGTGGCGATACCGTTGCACTGCTAGAATCGCCGCCCGATCATCCCACCAAGCGCTACCGCTCCGAGCCCTAGCACGACATTCCCTAACACCGAAAGTAAACCTGCGCGCCACTGGTTAGTGGTAATCAGATTGAGGGTCTCGTGACTGAAGGTGGAGAAGGTTGTGAAGGCCCCTAGCAAGCCAACCTGAAGAAAGAGTCCAGTCTCGGCGCTGAAGTAGGGACGCTTCTGAACAAAGGTGACAAAGAAGCCTATTGCCAGGCAGCCAAGGACATTGACTGTCAGGGTCCCGTAGGGAAAGTCGCTGGTTGAACGGGACTCGATCGCGTAGCCGATGGCGTAACGACAGACCGCACCGATAAAGCCACCGCAGCCAACGATTAGGAGTTTCGTCATCAAGGCGCGCTCAGTCAACCAGGGCGATGCAGTCGATTTCGACGAGAACTAGCTTCGGTAATTGATGCACGGCTACGCAGGCGCGGGCGGGCGGATCGTCACTGGTGAAGTAGCGGGCGTAGACTTCATTGACGGCGGCAAAGTTCGCCATGTCTGTTAGGTAGACATTGCACTTGATGACTTGATCAAAGCTGGAACCGGCGGCGGAGAGGACGGCACCCAGGTTGGTGAGGACTTGCTCGGCTTGGGCTGTGATGTCGCCATCGATTAGCTCACCGGTTTTTGGGTCGATAGAAATTTGGCCGGAACAGTGAAGCATTCCACCGGCGACGATCGCTTGACTGTAGGGTCCGATCGCGGCGGGCGCGGCGTCGGTCTTGATGACTTGGCGAATACTCATTGCTTGAAGAGTCTTATTTGGATTTGAAGTGAGCTTGCAAAGCTTCCGAGACACAAAGCGGGACGAAGCCTGAGACGTCGCCGCCCATCGTTGCGATTTGGCGGACAAGTGTGCTCGAAACGTGGGCGTGTTCAGGGGCGGGCGCCAAGAATAAGGTGTCCATGGTGGGACGCATAGCTCGGTTGGTGTTCGCCATTTGCACCTCGTACTCGAGGTCGGTGGCGCCGCGCACTCCACGGATGACGACGCTAGCATCGAACTCTTTGCAAGCGTCAACGAGTAAGCCGCTGGTTCCTGCGACTTGTACGCCTTCGATGCCAGCCAGGGCGGCGCTGATCAGTTCGAGTCGCTGTGGGAGACTCAGGAGTTGTTGTTTGGAAGCGTGCGATGCGACCAAGACAGTGACGCGGCTGAAGATCGCTGCGGCGCGTCGAATCAGGTCGACGTGGCCGAGGGTGATCGGATCGAAGCTGCCGGGGAACAGTGCGTGGGTTGCGCTCATGGGGAAGAGTGTAGCGGGCAAGAATGCTTGACGCTTTGGGAAACCCAAATCGGCGCCGAGCGTCTTCTAGGAGGAGGGATTTGCTGCTTTGGATGTAGACCAGAAACTTGGGGTGAGACGGCCATTGTTGCCTGTATTTGGGGCTTGCCTGATCGGAGATGCGTTGGCGAGGAGAATCGATTCTTTGGGGATCCTCCTGCTAACTGGCCTTGGACTGGCAGCCCTGGCGATTTGCTGGGAGAGGCGCGTAGGGGCAAGGATTCACAGTCAAGGGGTGAGCGCGCTGGTGCTGTTGAGTCTCGGACTCTTGGCGAGCATGCGAGTGATGGCCCAGGCGGAAGGAACGCCCGGCCGCTTCGTTGGCGAGTGGCGCAGCTTGCAGGAATCGCCGGAACTCTTGGGCGAGCTTGTCGGCCTGGACGAACGCTTCGAAACGACTCGCGGGATGGTTCGCGATGGAGAGTGGGTCGAATTGTTGGCTGTGGAGGAACCAACGCCTGCTGCCCGTGGGCCTTATGGACAAGACCCGGCACAAATGCCGGGAGCCGTGCACAAGTTGCTACCGGATGAAATCAAGCGCATTGCGCCGGCCTCCCCGACACCCGCCGCACGACTACGCAGAGCGACAGAGACGATGCGATTCGCTGGGCTTGCGAAGCTGCGACGTTTGGACTCAGAACTGACGCGAGGCTTGGCAGGCGCCCTCTTATTTGGCGATCGTAGTTCGATTCCACGCGGCGTCACAGATCTGTTCACGCGCACAGGAACGAGGCACGCTTTGGCGGTGAGCGGGCTGCATGTTGCACTGGTTGCTAGCATGTGGATTTGGCCCTTGGGCGCATTGCTGGCCGTGATTGCCACACGCCTGGGTCGTGCGAGTTGGGTGCCAAGTTGGTTTCACAGACCGCATGTTTGGCGCGTGCTCTTGCTTGCGCTATTTGTGCCATTGGCGGGTTCAGGGGCACCGGTTGTTCGTGCGGCCCTCGCCTTGGCGTTGGCACAAGTGGCAGGGATTTTGCCCGCCACTGGAAGATTGCGCTTTGAGCGGCGCGCAGACAGCCTATCCCTCTGGGCTTTTGCTGCTTGGGTCGAATGGTTCGCGGATCCTGCTTCCGTGACATCAATCTCGATGCAGCTCTCTTACATCGCGACACTCGGGTTGATTCTACTGACGCCCAACATTTCGCGTGGGATACGTTCGTACCTCCCTGCGGGCGGACAGGTGCAAGCGACCAATCGATCCGGCCGTACTCGCTCTCCATGGCTTCGAATGACGGCACAGAAGTGCGTGGACTTTGTATTGATGGGTCTCACAGCTTCGATCGCGGCCAACGTTGCGACGCTTCCTATCGCGTGGTCCGTGTTTGGAGAATGGAGTCTAGCGGGCCCAGCGGCGACCCTGGCGATCCTGCCCTTGCTCGGAATGTTCTTGGGTTTGGCTTGGTTGTGGATGGCTTGTCCTGTCGCTCCGATTGAGAGACTCCTGACATGGAACGCGGAGGCTATGACCACGCTCTTGCGCTTCTTTGATCAATTCCCTGGCACGCCCTTGCCCCTCCCAAATCGTCCTATTGAGTTGCTGGCTTGCGCGAGTGGAGCTGCCTTTCTGTGGGCTTGTACCCGAGGTACGACGCGCCAAGTTTGGTTCCGACTTTCCGCGGCGAGTTGGGGAGTTGCGCTCTTGCCTTGGTGGCGCGGCGCGACCGAGCTTGAGCTGTACGTGCTCGACGTGGGCAACGGAACTGCGACGGTGGTGCGCGCGCCTGGAGAACCGTGTTGGATCTTTGATGCGGGATCGCGGGATCGGCCGCGAGTCGCGCGGGGCGCGTTGGCACCACTGTTGCGCGAATTGGATGTGGGGCGTGTGGCAGTGGCCCTCTCCCACGCGGACTCGGATCACGCGGGAGCTCTACCCTGGGTCATCGAACGATATCCACCGAGCCTGTGGTTAGGTGCGCTCCCCGCACACATTGCGGAGCGCCTGCCGCGCGACTGCGCGCAGTTCGATATCGCTCAGGGGCGGCTTCAGGGGCATTCCGGGCCTCCCCGGCAAGATGGCTTTTCCTGGGCGCTATTGCGTGGAATGGAGGCCGAGGGCAATGAGGGCTCGCGTAGTTTGGAGCTGCAGTTCGAGGACACCAATATCTTGCTCTGTGGTGATGCAGAGGGCGATGGATTGAGTCGCCAATTACTATTGGGAGTCATCCGGGGCCCCTACGAGGTAGTCTTATTCCCCCATCATGGCTCGGAGTCTGCGTGGATGACGCCGTTCTTGGAGGCCACCCAACCTGGAGAAATTTGGCTCAGCTGCAGCGGCAAGGCTCAAATTGCCGAGGAGCTTGAGCGCCGGGCACTAACCTGGCGTTCAACCGCCGTGCACGGTCCCCTGACTAGATTCTGGTAAGAGCTATGCCTACATAGCACCGTTGGGGCATCTACGGCACGCTTCCTGCATTCTAATGGTCAACCCCTCTTCCGACGGCCAGCCCAGAATCTAGATCCAATCAACGAGCCCGTCATGACCTCGAATTTAGTCAGCGTTCCCCTACTTCTCATTGCCGCCCTTGGCGCTTCTTTGTCAGCAGCCGAGCGCTCTCTGGGTTCCACCCAAGAACCAAGCTCCGACGCCAAGGCTAAGGACGAGCGCGCCATCAAGCTGAAGCGCGTGCTCCATCTCACGAATGGCTCAACTTTGCGCACGCTTTCGTACTTTGCAGGCGGCACCTGGCAAGTTCGAAGAAATAGCGAATGGATCACAATCGATGGACATGCCGTTCACAGTTGGCGCGGCGAGCTTGAGATCAAGAAGCAGGCCAGCGCTTTGGAACGCCAGCTCGGGCCGAAGGACAATGGACGCCGTATCGAATTCGCCAAGTGGTTGAAATCCGAAGGCTTCGTCGAGGAAGCGACGGAAGAGATCGATTGTGTCTTGCGACTCGCCCCGGACTTTGCACCCGCACTCCACCTGTTGAGCGAACGTGGCTTCCCACGCTTTAGCACGAGTGGCGCGGAAGAAGATCCCGCTAGTCACGTCGCACGCTTGTTCAACGCAGGGGTTAGCGCAAGCGCTGTCGATCGCGAGTTGATCATTCAAAGCTTGAGCCCCTTGCTTGAAGATCAGCTTGGAAACGAGGCACTGCGCAAATCCTTGCGCAAGGAATTGCACGCCGCGCGCATTCTGCGCCGTACCTTCGCCGCCCACGCTCTGCGCCGGCTGTACACAGGCCAAGAGATGTTCGCCATCATGCAGCGTTGTGTGCTGGATACGTCCCAGCCCGTGCGCCAAGAAGCGGCACTCGCCCTCGCAGCCACAGGTGAGCCGGGAATCATCATTCCCCTCGTAAAGTCACTCTCCAGCCAATCACGTGAGGTGCGTACGAATGCGGCCGAGAGTCTCGGAAATGTTGGCTTCAAAACCGCCGTTCCTGCTTTGGTCTCACATTTTGCCAATCTATCTGCCGCCCGAAGCAGCGTTCCAAGCGACAAGGTCGCGGCCCACATCTACATTGGCAAACGCTTCTCCTATGTGGGCGACTTCGACCTGGAGATAGCCCAGGGATCAGCGATTGCCGACCCAATCGTCTTTAGAGGTGAAGAGGGCATCCTCTTGGACGTGCGCCTCGGCGGAATTTCGGGCTACACCTACAAGACAGAGTACCGCAGCGTCTACGACTCGTTGAAGCAACTGACCAGCGAGAACCCAGGATCTTCGCCAAGTGATTGGTCGCGCTGGTACGAAGAACACAAATCGCAGTTCGCGTCCACAAAGTGACTCTGCCGATCCACGCTGCTACGATAGGCAGCAATGAATGGGAAAAATGATTCCGGGGACGCGCGCCCTGGCTCGATCGCGCTAATCACGGGCGGAGCACGCAGATTGGGTGCAGCGATGGCTCGTACGCTAGCGGACCACGGATGGGACATCGTGATTCACCACCGTTCATCCGCAAAGGAAGCGGAGAGCTTGGCGGAAGAGTTACGCGGCCTGGGGCGGCGCGCTTGGACCATCGAAGCCGACCTCTCCAGTCCGGGTGAATGCAAAGAGCTCGTGCCCCGCGCGGTCGAGCTCGCGGGATCTCTTAGCGCTCTAGTCAACAACGCTTCGATCTTCCCCTGCTCGCACTTCACCAACTTTGAGGCTCAGGCGGTTCACGACAACGTCCAATTGCACGCCATCGCACCCGCCCTGCTAGCGCGCGAATTCGCCAAGCTGGCAAGTGCGCGGCATGTGCTCAACATGCTGGACTCTAAGATCACCGGCCCCGACGACGAGCACTTTGCCTACCACTTGTCCAAGCAACTGCTGGCCAGCCTGACCAGCATCATGGCTCGTGAACTAGCACCGCAAATCGCTGTCAATGCCTTGGCTCCCGGTGCGATGCTGCCCGCTGCGGGAGTCGCCGATCAAAAATTCGCTGACCTCGCTAATACGGTGCCCATGAAGAAAACTGGCACTCCCGCTGACATCGCGAGCGCCGCCGTTTTCTTACTCGGCAGCCAATTCATCACAGGTCAGGTCCTTTTCGTGGACGGTGGCCGGCACTTGGAGGGACAGATCTATGGATAAAATCAGAATCGAAGACCTACGCCTACGCTGCATCATCGGCCTCAATCCGGAGGAACGCGAGAAGCAGCAAGATGTAGTGATTCAAGCCACCATGCATGCAGATCTGCGTAAAGCGGGTCAATCGGACGAGGTCGAACACACGGTGAACTACAAGACCATCAAGAATTCAATCGTGAAGCATGTAGAAGCCTCTTCCTATCAACTCATCGAACGCCTGGCGGAGACGGTCGCGGAGTTGTGCCTGACGAATGAGCGAGTGCATCACGTTGACTTGCGCGTCGACAAGCCCGGAGCTCTGCGCTTTGCGCGTACGGTTTCTGTTGAGATCACACGCGGCCGTGAGTGACATGGTCTACATCGGCGTGGGATCCAACATCGATCCGACCCACAACATTCCGCTAGCGCTCGACGCCCTGATGCGCGAATTGGAAGTCATGCAGAGTTCTACGTTCTATTGGTCGAAGGCCGTTGCACGCGAAAATCAGGAGCCCTTCTTGAATGGCGTTTGGTCTCTGAAGACTCTGCGCGAGGCGCGTGAGCTCAAGTTCGACTTGTTGCGCAAGATTGAGGCCGACCTCGGGCGCCAGCGCTCTGCGGACAAGCACGCGGCGCGCACGATCGACCTGGACCTCTTGCTGTACCACGAACAAGTGATCGATGAAGAGAACTTGACGGTCCCGGACCCCGAAATTGGCGCGCGATCCTTCCTCTCCATCCCACTTGGAGAACTGGCCCCCGAGCTGCTTCCGCTGAGTTCTGGCCCCTCACTGCCAGAACTGGAACCCGACACGCCCTTTACACAAATTATCCGTGCGGCGATCGCTGCGCAGCAGTCCACTCCTCCGAGCTGAACGTCCTCACCCAATGAACACCGAACGTATCTCAGAACTGATCCGCGAACTCCTCATCGAACTTGGGGAAGATCCCGAGCGCGAGGGCCTCCTGAAGACGCCGGAGCGGGTCGCCAAATCCTTTGAATTCCTGACCTCCGGCTACCGCCAGGATCTAGAGACAATCATCAATGGCGCCGTCTTCGAGTCTGCGGCCAACAACATGATTATCGCCCGGGATATCGAGGCTTATTCGATGTGTGAGCACCACATGCTGCCGTTCTTCGGGCGCTGTCACATAGGCTACATCTCGAATAAGAATGTCCTGGGGCTCTCAAAGCTGGCCCGCATCGTCGACCACCACGCGCGCCGATTACAGATCCAGGAGCGCCTAACAGCCGATATTGCCCAGGACATCATGGAGGCCGTAGACGCCAAGGGCGTCGGCGTGGTGATTGAAGCCCGCCACCTATGCATGATGATGCGCGGCGTGGAGAAGCAGAACTCACTGATGACGACCTCCTCGGTACTGGGCTGCTTCCGTACGGATCTGGCCACTCGCGGCGAATTCCAGGACCTTCTGAGGCGCCCGACTCACTGATTCAGATTTCCACCGTAAGGTCCAGCTCGCGCTCTATTACACCCGACAGAAAAGATCGAGTGCGCGAGTGCCATTAGGCATCACAAAGCGGCTATCGAGACGCTATCCTCGCCGGCTCGAACCGGTAAAAAAACGCGGGCATGCAAGTAGCTGTACGCGGCATCCAAATCAGCCGAACCGGGCACGGCCCCATTCGATGAATACAACTGACCACCGACTCCGCGCTGGACGTGGAATCTGTTTATTAGGACCCCTCCTCCTTCTCATGGCGGCGGGTTGTACACCGCCTAGTGAGGTGGAAATCACGCTGGAGCGCAGCGCGCAGAATCTGCGCATGAACCTGCCCTTGCACCCCACCGCAGCCCAGCGCTTCGGTGGAATGGGCATGGGATCGCCCGCCGATCTAACTCCACCGCCAAACCCTTTCCGCTGGGAAGTCCCTGAGGGCTGGGTGGAGCTTCCAGAAACAGATGTGCGCCGGATCAATATGCAGCCAGCAGGAGATCCGCAAGCAGAATTCAGCTTGTCGATTCTCGGCGGCGATGGCGGCGGCTTGACTAGCAATATCAACCGTTGGCGTGGTCAAATTGGGTTGGATTCGATAACAGAAGCGGAGGTGGCGTCGCTACCGAAGGCTTCGCTCCTCGGGCAGTCCTCCACGATCGTCGACCTGCGCGGCAGTTACAGCGGCATGGGCAGCGAAGCCCAAGAGGACTGGGGCATGCTCGGTCTGATCCTTACCCACGAGCAGTTCTCGATCTTCGTCAAGATGACAGGTCCGGCCGACTTGATTGATGAGGAGCGACCCAACTTCGAGATGGTCTGCGCAACCTTGAGAGCCGTCTACGACGACCCGCAAGAAGAACACTCCGCAGATGATGGTCATGATCACTCTGCGGATGATGGTCATGATCACTCGACACATGCCGATGAATCGACCTCGCAAGAGCCGGCGCTCACAGCCTACGCATATACGCTTCCCGACCGCTGGCGCACGGCGCCGCCAAAGGCCATGAAAATTCGCCAGATCGACCTGCTCGTTGGCGAAGACTCAGAGTGCTACCTGATCGAACTCCCGGGAGTTGCAGGTGGACTTGAGGGCAATATCAACCGCTGGCGCGGTGAAGTCTCCATGGATTCGATTGGATTGGCGGAGATCGAAGAGTTGGAGAAGGTCGAACTCTTGGGACAAATGGTTCCGCTCCTCGAAGTTCACGGTGACTACCAAGGCATGGGCGGGCCGCAAGGCGGCGAGATGACCTTGCTCGGCGTTCCGCTGATACGCGACGGCATGAGCGTCTTCATCAAGATGGTCGGACCTAATCAAGAAGTGGCCGCCGAGCGCGCGCACTTCATCCAGTTTGTGCAATCACTTAGCGAGCGCCCGTAGGGAATCACCGATGAGAACCAAGAAGAAAAACATCGGCGACCACGCCCTCAGTCTGCTCAGCTCATACGGACTGTGCTGCTTGTGCTTGTTCGTTCTGTTCCTGCTAACAATATTTGGAACACTCTACCAACGTGACCACGGCCTATTTGAGGCCAAGAGAGCCTTCTTTAGCTGGGACTTCGCGCCGATCGAAATCAATGGTCTGACGGTCGCGTACTTACCAGGCGTGGCCACAACCCTGGCAGTCTTGAGTGTCAACTTGATCACGGGCGGCTTGGTTCGCATCCGTTGGCAGGCTCGCAATGTCGGCGTGATCATCATCCACTGCGGCATCATCTTCATGCTGGTCGCTGGTCTGGTCAAGATGACGAAGGGCACCGAAGGCAGCCTGCGCTTGTACGAGAATCAATCGGCCAGTTCCTTCCGCAGCCTACTCCTCTGGGAAGTCGCGGTTTGGGAACTGAAGGCTGGAACGCAGGGAGTCGAATTCATCATCCCTGATGATCTCTTCCTCGACCTCGATGGCGAAGGCGAGCGCAAGTTCACTAGCTCTCACCTACCCTTCGCCTTGACCCTCAAGGGATTCGTCAAGAACAGCCAAGTGATGCCCAAGGGTCCGCGTTGGCAAGCGAGCGGCGAAGTCATCGAGGGTTACGGAATCCTGCCGCAGCCGCCCAATGAACAAGCAGAGTTCAACGTGGCGGGAATGCACGCCGAAGTGATGATCGACGGAGAGAGCCAGCGCGCGATTCTCCACGGGCTCCAACAATACCCGTGGATCGTCGAGGCAGATGGTCGCTTCTTTGCCGTAGACCTGCGCCACCAACGCTACCCCTTTCCCTTCGACATTCGACTCGAAGAGTTCCATAAGAAGAACTATCCCGGCATGACGATGGCCAAGTCCTATGAAAGCTTGGTCACTCGAATTGATGACAGTGGTGATCACCAGGTACTCATTCAAATGAATGAGCCCTTGCGTAAGGACGGTTTCATCCTATTCCAATCAAGTTACGGCCCGCAATTGCCCAATGGCGACGTTGCCCCTGGGGAAGAGGTCTACTCTGTCTTTTCAGTGGTGCACAACCCATCAGACAAGTGGCCCGAATATAGTATGTGGGTCATCTCCTTGGGCCTCTTGATTACTTTTAGCAAGAAACTGCTGCGCTACACAAAGAGGCAGAATGCCGCGCACGCCAAGCTGGCGATGGAGAACTCATGATTCGCAAGACAATTGCCATGCTGCTCACCCTTGTGACCCTTTGCACATCGAGTGCATGGGCCCAGGAAGCCGCCAGCGCACCGGAAAAGCGCACCCAGCCCTGGACCGCGGAGACAATCAATCTCTTTGCCGGGCTGCCGATGCAAGACCGCGGGCGCGTCAAGCCCTTGGATCAATACGCGGCCCTGCAACTCCTCACCTTCAACGGTAAGCGCACACTCGCGGTTGATGAGGACACCAAACTCAAGCCGACAGAGTGGCTCTTGGATTGCTTTTTCTTCCCCGAACAGGCTAAGGACTACCCTTGCTTTCGCGTGTCCTTCGACGGCGTTGTCAATGCGATCGGAGTCGAAGCAAAGAACAAGCTAGATTGGTACAGCTACAACGAAATTCAAGTCGGCCGCTTCAAGCTCAACGAGGAAGCTCGGGCAGCTGGGAGCGTTGATCCTGCCGAGCAAACAACACTCCAACGCCAAACGCTGAACCTGGCGAATAACGTATTCGCCTTCGAGAACCTCATCGCTACGCTTGAGCCCTTGCGATGGAAGTACTCGACCTCCGGCTCCAAGCCGATGGAGGAAACCTTCGAGAAGGGAGTCTCGAGCCTAAGTGAAGTCTTGGCCCAATCGAGCTCTCTGGCTCGCATGGCGGAAACCTACCCTGACCAAGGGAGCCCGGAATTCAAAGCGGCCCAAGGCCTCTACTCTCAAATGGCCACCGCCCTGCAAATGGCACAGGGTACCGCAGCCATTTATCCAGCCATCTACGCGGACGAGGACGACCGCACGTGGCTATCGCTTGCAGACTTGATCAGTGCATCCTTTGAGGACGGTGCAGACACGAGCAAGCAGAGACTCTACTTAGCAAAACTCGAAGCCATGGAAGCCGCGAAAGGCGACCCAGCTGCTTTCGAGGAAGAGCTAAACAAGGCCCATAGCGAAGTCGTCCCCTTGACTATCGCGCGCGGCGAGTACAAACATATCCCGCTTGAGCTGATGCTCTACAGGCTCGATCCATTCACCAATGCGCTGGTGTTCTTCATTCTGGGCTTTGTACTGATCGCTTTCGGTTGGTTGGCTCCGAAGAACAAGTGGCTCTTACGTGGAATTTGGGCGTGCGTTTTAATCGGAGCAACGCTGACTGTTACAGGCATTACCATGCGCTGCATCATTCGCGGCCGTCCGCCGGTAGTCACGCTCTACGACACAATCACCTTCATTACGGGTTCCATTGTGATTGTCTGCGTCTTCCTGGAGAGGCTCACTCGCCAGCGTATCGCGCTCGGATTGGCTACAGTCCTTGGAGCGAGTGGAATGTTCCTCGCCATGAGGTACGAGCTGAAGGAGATTCAATCCGCCGGCGACACGATGGCCTCGGTGGTCGCGGTGCTCGACACCAACTACTACCTGGCGATCCATGTAACAACGATCACACTGGGATACTCCGGCGGCTTGCTGGCTGGCGCCATCGCCCACGTGTGGATCTTTGGACAACTGCTCGGCTACCGTGCGGGTGATACCGCTTTCTACAAGGGCATCTTGCGGATGGTGTATGGAATCATCTGCTTCACCCTCCTGTTCGCCATCTTCGGAACAATCATGGGCGGCGTTTGGGCCAACGATTCCTGGGGCCGCTTCTGGGGTTGGGATCCGAAGGAAAACGGCGCACTGCTGATTTGTATCTGGGGCCTCTTGATCTTGCACATGCGCATGGGCGGTTACATCCAGGATCGCGGCCTTGCGATGATGGCTGTCTTCGGCGGCGTGGTTGTCTCTGCATCCTGGTGGGGAGTGAACCTGTTGAACGTTGGCTTGCACAGCTATGGCTTTACGAGCGGAGTAGGGAAAGCCCTGCTAACCTTCTGGGCAATCGAAGGCTCCGTGCTACTCGTGTCAGGACTCGACGCCTTCCGCAAGCGCACCAAGGCGACGTTGGCGTAAGAGCCGGAAGGCGGAGGTGCCGAGCCCGGGCAATCTCCGCCGTCTTAGCAACTGACCCCAAACCAGAGTTCTTCGGATTCTAGTTTGGGGTCAGTTGCGTAGATGGCGGAGATTGCCCGGGCTCGGTACCGCAGTCTTCCTGCTCCTACGCGTTGCTCAGCTCGAACAACCGATCGAGAGGGCCTTCTGCGCGCCGCGTGGAGCTAGCGAGAGGGCCTCGTGCTCTGGGTGCTCCTCGAAGGGAGTGGCGAGGACCTTTAGTAAGTCGTCGATCCGCAGGCCTTGGCGCGTGGAATCGGGCTCTTCGATGATCTCTTGCAGGATGTAGTTGCGAGCGACGAACTTGGGGTTCGTGGCGAGCATCAGCTTCTGGCTAGATTCGAAGCTGCCTCCCGCCGGATGCGAGCAACGCAGAGTCCAATAGCTCTGCCACCAAGCCTCGAATTGCTCGCTCCCCTTCAAGCGTGCTCGAAGATTGGAGGCATCCCCTGTCGCCGCTGTATTCGATAGCTCGCGCCAAAAACAGTTGAAGTCTGTCGCCGATCCGCCGAGCAATGACAAGGTCGAATTCAGCACCTCGCCAAACCCTGAAGCAGCAACATCCAGGCCGAGCTTATTTGCCATGCGTTCCTTGTACTCGCGTTCGAAAACCGCGCTGTAACTAGCGGTCACACGCTCGTGTATGCCCTCGAGACTCTGTCCCTCGAACAACGCACCCAGAGCTTCCGTTAAGCGCTGTAGGTTCCAAAGCCCCACCTGTGGTTGCTTGGCGTAGGTGTAGCGGCCGTTGTAGTCGCTACAGTTGCAGATGTAGTCCCAGACGACATCATCCATGAACGCATAGGGTCCATAGTCGATCGTATCTCCTAGGATTGAAAAGTTGTCCGTGTTCATTACGCCATGGCAAAAGCCGACGCTCATCCACATGGCCATTAAGCGTGCGGTGCGCTCTGTGACAGCTTCGAGAAATCCCCAAGCACGATCAGAGTGGCCCGCAAGCTCAGGGAACCAGCGAGCGAGGCTGTAACCAAAGAGCACACGAACCAAGTCGTCTCGCCGGATCGAATGAAAGTGCTCGAAGGATCCGAAGCGCACATGACACTGCCCCAAGCGCACGAGCACCGCGCCCTTCTCTGTCTCTTCGCGGTAGATGTCCTCGTCGCTTCGGAAGATCGCAAGAGCACGCGTCGTTGGAATGCCGAGCCCTGCGAGCGCTTCGCCGGCAATGTACTCGCGAATCGTCGAACGCAGGACGGCGCGCCCATCGCCAGAGCGCGAGTAGGGAGTCGGTCCAGAGCCTTTCAGCTGAACATCCCAAGTCTCCCCGCGGGCATTGGTCACTTCGCCAAGTAGCATCGCCCTCCCATCACCAAGTTGGCCCGCCCAAATTCCAAACTGATGTCCCGAGTAAACCGTCGAGATCGGCTGCGAACCGGGCAAGGGCTCGCCCCCTGCAAACCAAGCTGCCGCGCGCTCGGGATCCAAGGATTCGGGGTCGAGATCCAGAAGCTCGCAACCTGCCCGAGACAGGTGCAAGAGCTCTGCGCCCCGTAAACCGCGCGGTCTAACCGAGCTGGAGAATTCGGAACCGAGCCCCGCATAGCCATGGACTAGCGGCAATTTATCGAGACGTGAAAGGTGCATGGTCGGATCTTCTCCGACCATGCACCTCCCGTCAATCGCGCGCTCGCATCCGCTTACTCAAAAGCAGGAGTAAACTTTCCATACCCTTCCTTCTTCAGATCCCCGGCAGGGATAAAGCGTAGGGAGGCGGAGTTGATACAGAATCGTTGTCCGGTGCTCTGCGATGAATCGCTGAAAACGTGGCCGAGGTGGGAGTTTCCATGCTTGCTGCGCACTTCATCGCGGGCGTAGCCAATTTTAAAATCGACGGCACTAGTCAGGTTTGTGGTCACTAAGGGACGGGAGAAACTCGGCCAACCGTGCCCATTGTCCATCTTGTCCATAGAACTAAATAGCGGCTCACCGGACGCGATGTCCACGTATATCCCTGCCTTCTCGTTGTCCCAGTAGATGTTGTCGAAGGCGCGCTCTGTTGCTTCCTCTTGCGTCACCCGGTACTGCAAGTCCGTCAAGCTTTCGCGTAAGGCTTCGTCGGAAGGCTTGGAGTAAACCGCTCCATCCTGTCCACCCTTCAATTCGACCTCTAGATCATCGCCCCAAGCCTCTTCGACGAAGTTGTCGCGCCCCGAAGCCTTGCGATAACCCTTGTAGTGCTTCGGTTCCTTCTTGTAGTAATCCTGGTGGTATTCCTCTGCCACGTAGTACTCGGTTGCTGGAACGATTTCCGTCACGATGCGTTCACTGAAGCGACCGCTGTCCTGCAAAGCGCGCTTTGAAGCTTGCGCAGTGATGCGTTGCTCTTCGTCGTGATAGAAGATTCCCGTACGGTACTGCGATCCTCGATCGTGAAACTGCCCACCCGCATCAGTCGGATCGATTTGCCGCCAGAAGACTTCCAGTAGATCGTCATAGCTCACAAGCGATGGATCGAAAGTGATTTGCACCGCTTCCGTGTGACCGGTGCTGCCGCGCCCCACTGCAGAATAGGTCGGGTCGACAACATGACCGCCGATGTAACCGGAGGTCACCTCGGAAATCCCCGGAAGAACCTCAAAGGGAGATTCGATGCACCAAAAGCAGCCTCCAGCAAAGGTTGCAAGCTCGGTGGACGCAATTGTCTCGCGAGGCTCAGCATTAGGCTCTTCGGTCCCCATGCTCACCGTCACCGGATGCGGGGAGCTATTGGTCGCGGTCTTGCCGTCGTCGGAATTGCATCCCGCAAGAGTCGCGAGGAGCAGGGCAGTCGGGAGGAGTTGTGTCGCTTGCATCATTAGATATCGCTGTGTGGGTCTACTCGGTGATTGACAGTAGTGAACTCGGACAGATATGTGACCGCCTATCAGCCCAAAGAGGGAGGATCTTGCCTTAGAACCACCCAGGAAGCCTCTGGTCCAGAGAATTGTGCCTGACTCGACCTTCGAGATCTGCCAAGCTCTGCCCATGACTTCCTCCGACAAGAACCCCGAGTCCGCACGCTGGCTACCCGCCGGTACCTTCACCAACCAAATCGTCCTCGTCACCGGTGGCGGAACGGGCCTAGGCCTCGAGATCAGCCGCGGATTGGCAGCGCTGGGCGCGACGGTCGTGATCGCCTCGCGCAATCCGGACAACCACAAAGCCCTACTCGAAGAGGGCAAGGCCCTGGGCTGGAGCTTAGAAGCGGAGGTTTGCGATGTCCGCGAACCTAAATCAGTGCAAGCCTGCGTCGACACGATCCACGCTAGGCACGGAAGGATTGATCACTTGGTGAACAACGCAGCCGGTAACTTTGTTTGCCCGGCAGAACGCCTGTCCCCCAACGCTTGGCGTGCAGTCCTTGGAATAGTCTTGGACGGCACCTTCTACGTGAGCCAAGCGGTCGGCAAGACAATGATCGAGTCCAAGAGCGGATCGATCTTAAACATCGTGGCCACCTACGCCTGGACCGGAATGGCGGGAGTCGTGCACTCGGCGAGCGCCAAGGCGGGTGTCTTGGCCATGACCAAGACCCTCGCATCCGAGTGGTCGCGTCATAACATTCGCGTCAATGCGATCGCGCCGGGCCCCTTCGAATCCAAGGGCGCAGCCGCTAATCTTTGGCCGAATGAAGAGATCAAGGAGAGCATGGAGCGCGCCATTCCCATGCGCCGCTTCGCTTCCATGGACGAAGTTGCAGCGCAGTGCTTACACCTCCTATCCCCCGCCAGCGCCTACATAACGGGCGAGTGCTTGGTGGTCGATGGAGGCGCTACGCTTCCCCCGCCCTTCTGGGAAGCTGGCGAACGCTTGAAGCGCAAGCGCGACCAGGAAGAGTGAGTCGCGCCATCCCTTCGCGCGCGCACATCGCGACAGAAGCCGCAAACCCGCGCACAGAAGAGCTCGATACGCTTTCGATCGCAGATGCGCTCACAATCGTCCAACGAGAAGATGCGCGCATTCATTCCGCGATAGCAGCAGCGCACGCGGAGATCGCCGCGGCGATCACCCTGATCCACGAGCGCTTGCAACGTGGAGGGCGCTTATTCTATGTGGGAGCGGGCACATCCGGCCGCTTAGGGGTGCTCGATGCAGTGGAATGCCCGCCCACTTTTCGTAGCTCCAAAGAACAAGTGCAAGGGATCCTAGCGGGTGGACAGGGAGCGATGTTCGAATCGCTCGAGGGTGCCGAAGATTCCGACTCCGAAGCAGCGCAAGAGTTGCGCGCTCGAAACTTAGAAGCAAAAGATGTGGTCTTCGGTATCACGGCCGGTGGAACGACGCCCTTTGTGCATGGTGCCTTGGCTTTCGCATGTGAAGTAGAGGCGGGATCCGTCATGCTCGCCTGTGTGCCTTTTGATCAAGCGCCGGACCAAGCCGACGTCTCCATTCGACTGGCAACTGGCCCGGAAATTTTGCAAGGCTCGACGCGACTCAAGGCGGGTACGGCCACCAAGCTCGTGCTGAATTCAATCAGCACGCTGGTCATGGTTCAGCTCGGCAAGGTCTTCGGCAACCGCATGGTCGACGTCAACACCAGCGGGAACATCAAACTTCAGGATCGCGGGATAAGGCTCGTTCAAGAGCTCTGTGAGCTAGATCGAACCCAAGCCGAAGAATGTCTGGCGGCCGCGGGAGGTGAAGTCAAGCTCGCTCTTCTGATGCACAAGCTGGGGCTTGGCCGCGAAGAAGCTCGAGCGCTGATCAAGGGCCATGCTGGACACTTGCGCAGGGCGCTAAAACAGAAACAACCTTAATTACTGCAAGAGGCGTAGCTGCAAGCCGCGCATCAAACGCTCCCAATCAAAAGCGGGGCCCGGATCCGTTTTATTTTCCTGAACGTGATAGTGCCCAAGGATGCCCGAGAAGGCCTCGAACTCAGGCTCACTCATCTGATTCGCGAGCACTTCCCCTGCCCCATCACGTGGGACGCGCAACTCGATGCGTGGCAAGACATCCACCAGGGTAGTTAGCAACTTCTCCAACGCAGCGTACTGCTCCGGCGTGAAGTCGTACTGCAAAAGGCGCGATCCATTGATGCGTCCCTCCAGCATTCCCAGCCGCGCAGGCCTACCGCGAAAGGGCTGTGTGCGAACTCCCCCGTCGCCGTAGCGCTCGGGAATGTCGATGTAGGTTCCCCCCTCATCTTCCGAGTACCACTCTGCAAGAGGCTGCAGCTTGCTCGGCAGGTACGCGCCGATTTGTGCTATCTCGATGCCAATCGAACGGTCGTTGGCCTTCGTCGCGTGCCAGGTTGTCTCACGCAAATCCAGGGTTTGATAAATCGTGCCGTCGATGTCGAGCATGAAGTGCACCGACAAGCCTCGGTAATGATGGAGCACCTTAAAGCAGTTGCGACTGATGCCGCAGACGTCAAAGTGGACCACGAACTGGTCCACTGCCTGAGCCAGATCCTCCACGTTCTCGGAGAGCCCAGACACTGGCTGAGTTCCTTGGATCTCCTGCGCGCGGCGTCCGGGACGATAGCGGCGACCCGATTCCTCGTCCCGATATGCAGGATCGGTTCCCTCCTGGACGTTAACATCATAAGCACTGTAGCCGCCGGGATCGGTCCACAGGACGACAGGTGTACCCACCTTGAAACGTTCGCCGCAGACTACAATTTCGTCTCCAACCGCTGCTACCGCTGGCGCTTCCGTGTGCTTGGTAGGCTTTGCGTCAGCCGTCAAGTAGGGGTCCGGCGCCAAGGGTTCGACTGTAGCGCAGGCGCCCATGACGAACACAATACCGACGAATGCTGCCCACCTCATTGGGTACTACCGCCGCAGGAAGAGCCGCCACCCGCTGTGCAGCCGAAGCAATGAGAGGCTGTCACAATCCGGCGCGAACTGAGCGACTGCATCTCAAAGTCTCGAAGGTGCTTGGGTGCATCAAAGCCAACGGGCAAGTCCAACATCTGGTTGAAGTCGCAGTCGTAGAGATCTCCTTGCCACCCCACGCTCAGTGTAGTTCGGCACATGACGCCGGGCACCGCTGCGGGATTGAAGGCATTCGTCAAGGTGCTCATGTACTTCTCCAGCTCGCCGCGACTGTCCAGCCAATCATTGAAGCGGCTGATAGGCATGTTCGTAATAGTGTAGAGCGCATCGAAGGAAACTCCGTGCAAGCGTTCAAGCTCGCGCTTCCATTCAATCTCCATGCAGGCCTGCGGACCGGGCAAGACAGCTCCAATAGGATTGGTTACGAGCACCAAACGTAGGCCGCTACCTTCCTTTCCATAACCCAAGGCATTCAGCTTGCGCAAACCCGCAATCGAAGCCTCGTAGACCCCTCTGCCCCGTTGCTTGTCCGTATTCTCCAAATCAAAATCTGGCAGTGAACAAATGACCTCCACCTGATGCTCCGCAAAGAACTCGGGCAGGTGTGCAAAACGCTTCAACCCAAGAATCGTCAAGTTGCAGCGATCGATGACGTGCCGTCCCAAGCGTCGCGACTCGCGCACCAGGTATTCAAAGGAGGGACACATCTCAGGCGCGCCGCCGGTGATGTCCACCGTCGGAATCTCCGTCTCGGCCAGGACGTGCATGCAAAGCTCCGCCGTCTCCTGGGTCATCACTTCCTTGCGACTTGGGCCCGCGTCGACATGGCAGTGCTCGCAGGTTTGATTGCAAAGCTTGCCGACGTTGATCTGCATGAATTCGATTCCGCTCGCAGCAAGCGGCTGAAGTTCAGCCTGCTTGAGCCGGGCATCGAAATCGTGAATGGCGATGGAATTGGTATTCATGGGCTTTTGGCAGATAGAAAACAGCGTACGACAGTGCCCCGGGCGCCCGACCAGTATTCTTCAGATATCGGAGTCACTAAACTTTCTCTAATCTTGCCAACGCATGGATGTAGGCCTGCATCAAGGGTCTGTATGAAAGGTGAAAACCACAAGAACGGTCCCAGCGACCTGCTAGACGACTTGAACTGGGCACGCGAGCTCGCGGTTAAATTGGTCGGCGAGGCTTACGCAGACGATGTCTTGCAAGAGACTCGGCTGGCGGCATGGCGTTTCGAAAGCGGAACTCCACCGCGCGCCTGGCTGCGCGTCGTGCTGAAACGCTTCGCGTTGCAGGTCATGCGCAGCGAAGGCTCACGTAAGCGGCGTCAGGAAGCCGTGGCGCAAGAGGAGACTCTGCCTTCACCGGCAGAACTGTCTACGCGGCTGGAGCAGCAACAGGCTCTGGGCAGAGCTATTTCTTCGCTCAATGAACCTTATCGC
Source organism: Planctomycetota bacterium (assembly GCA_047639675.1). Classification (GTDB taxonomy): domain Bacteria; phylum Planctomycetota; class UBA1135; order UBA1135; genus JABACD01. Next base: position 43,504 of record JBLIOI010000020.1, read on the forward strand.
TCGACCATTCTCCTGCGCTACTCGGAAGGACTTGAACCCATCGAGATTGCGCACCGCCTGGGGATTCCAGCCGGAACGGTTCGCTGGCGATTGAAAAGCGCTCTGGATCAATTGCGACTCATCTTTGATGAGGACTGTGGCGATCGTTCGCTTTGGATGGCTGCCATGGTTCCGCTCTTGCGCACACCTTCATCACTCCCTCTCCCCTTGTCTTTGCCAGGCGTTGAGCTCGCTGCAGGGAGCCTATTGATGAAGAAGATAATTGCAGTGATCTCTTTGGCGGCGCTGGTTGGCCTCGGTGTCTACGAAATAAGGCGCGACGTTGCGCCGCCCTTACAAGATGAGTTGACGCTCCAATCCAATCAAGACCTGACAGCTGTCGGCTTGAGTTCTGAAAAAACCGTTGAGTTGCACGACAGACGAAAGCTCATCGCTATAGAAGAAGCGGCCAACCCGCTAACCAAAGATGAAGAGCTGCAGACAATCGACGAAGGCTGGTGGTTGGTCGGCCGTGTTCGCGGAATTCCCGTGGGAGAGACGCAGCGTACGGAGTTGTTGATCCGCGGTTCTGGTACGGCTTATCACCACGAACTGCGAGGGGCGGTCAAGGAGGACGGATCGGTTCGTGTTGACCTCTCTGCAATTTTCACCGCACCCAACTTACTGCCGCAATTGCTCGAACTGACAATCAGTCACCCCGGAATGATCAGCGCCGAAAAAACTTGGGGCGTTCTCAAAGAACATCGACAAGCAGGATTCATACCAGGCAAGCTCGCTCTCTTTGAAGTGGACCGAGAACTCTCTGCATCCTTTTCCACCATCCGTGGGGCGGTCGAGATCCCCGAAGGCTATGCCCTGGAAGACTTGCGCGTGCTCTTGGTACCAGCCCAGACCGAAACTCCAAACCTGTGCCAAGCCGTCGTTGCAGGAGCTTGCGATGATGCAGGCCGATTCACCTTGGCTTGTGCGGAACCGGGGCGTTTCCATGTACTGGTGGCACACAAACAGAAGCTCCTATTTCCAAATTTTGTTGCAGTCGACGCTATCGAAGGAGCCACACACATCCAAGCGCCGCTCGTGCTCGACGAAGGCGCAATCCTCGAAGGCGTAGCTCTGATGAATGGTGGTACAGCGGGCTTCGAGCTCGAACTTGAAGTCACCCAGCAGGGACTCAAGCCGCTTTACTGCCCCGCATCTGCCGGCCTGACCTGGTTCGATGGTGAGTACCGTTACTCAAAGAGTGGCGGCGCTACCAACGCTTCCGGAGAGATTCGATTCACCGGCTTAGCCCCCGGCAAACATCGTATCTACCTGCGCGGCCTCAAGTATGAAGGGGTCTCCGCTCGGATCACGACGGAACCTGCACTCGACCTTGCGGCCTACTCTAACTCCCCTACGAGTTCCGCTGTCCTCAACTTCGAGTTCCATTGCAAGCTGTATGAATGCCTCACGGGTCAACAGAGCTTGCCCTATGTACAAATCGTTCGGCGCTTCGATTCGGGGAGCAACCGAACAACCGCCGATCACAACGGGCGCATCGCCGTCGGATACGCCGTGGAAGGCCCGGAGACAACAATCGAGTTCTCGCTCGAAGGCTATGAAACCGTCAAAGCCGTCCTGGAACGCGACTTCGTTACGCCCAATTGGGAAGCTGTTCACTTGCTTGCACATGCTTCGGAGGGCGCGAGCTTGAGCGTCGACCTGGTCGGCGATGCGGAACGTCGAATGGAACGCTTTAGTGTGCGCTTTATCGGCGAGGGACATACGCCAGGCTCGGACCAAACCGAAGACGAGTCATGGATGGAAACCCAATGGAAGCGCACAGGCAAGACGGTTCGCATCGATGGAATTCGGCCGGGCACTTACCAGGTCATCATCGCTGCAGAGGATCCGACGAGCGGTCCGGGTGACCTCTATCCCGATACGGCTTGCACGATCTTGAGTGAAGTGCGCGAGCTGACCTTTGCGCCCGGAGAAGAACGCTCACTCAGGATTCAGTTGCGAGCAGGCGGACGCCTCGAGCTCCAGCCGATCTGCCCCGATGGCGATTGCGCAGGCCGCAAGGGTCGGGTTGAGTTTCGCATCCTGGATAGTCTCGGAGAGGCAATTCCTGTGCACTGGGTTTCCAGGTCCGGGCCCACGGAACACGGATTGATCTATGGAAGCCTCCCTTCGAGGACCGTGACGTTCATGGAGCCCCCGCTCGCAGCTGGTTCCTATGAAATCGAGTACTGGAAAGAGGGAGGCGAGCTGAATTCGCTACGGACCCGATTCCTAATCGCAGAGGGTCAGACCACAAAGTTGCGGCTCGAGGATCCCCGTTAGCCCGGCGCTGAATCGCCGGGCAGGAACCTCACTCCGGCGTGCTATGGTGAAGCTGTGTCCTCACCCACTGACCAAGCGAACTCAGGCCTGCGTCGCACTCGAAAGCTCGGCTCATTCAGCGCCGGATTCCTTTGCGGCTGCGCCGCACTGATGGGCATTAGCTCCATCTTCTGCGCGTGGAGTGGAGATGTTGCTCTGTGGGTCTCGCCGCTTTTTGGGAGTGTTCGCGCTTGGAATGCACTCAGCGGATTCGGCTGGTTGTTCTTGGCAGTTCATTGCCTTTGGCCCCTGGCGCGCCCAATTCGCCTTGCGCTGCTCCTCTTCATGGCGACCCTTGGGGTTGCGGCACTGGTCGGTACGAATAGCTACTACCAGCTCGTCTCTAGCGGAGGGATTCAGACACGCTTCCCGCTTCCCGCCAGTCTTGGTGTCCTAGCATTGGCTCTCGCGGGCCTATGGGTGATGATACGGCCGCGTGGTTCAGCAAGGGGAACTCTCGAGTGGACCCTGGGACTCTTCGGCGCGGGCCTCGGCGGCCTGGCTGCGCCTCTTGTCCTGCTTCTGACTTTCGGCGCGACAGATTACAGGCGCCCTGCGGACTGCGCAGTGGTTCTAGGCGCCGCCGTACAGGCGGACGGAAGGCCGACGCTGTCACTCAGCGATCGTGTTGATGAGGCGGTGCGTCTGTACCATTCTCATCACGTTGAGCACATCGTGATGAGCGGCGGGATCGATCCGCATCACGGTCTTAGTGAGGCTCAAGTCATGCGTGAGCGCGCCATTGCTGCTGGGGTTCCAGCCGATTGCATTGAGTTGGACGAAGAGGGCAAGAATACTCGAGCGTCGGCAAATAATTGTGCCGTGTTGCTTCGAGATAATGGCTGGGAGGATGCGCTGCTTGTCAGCCACGACTATCACCTGCTGCGATCCAAGACGGCCTTCCGGCGCGCGGGCATGCGTGTCTACACGGTGCCCGCAACGGAAACTCGGCCGCTGGGGCGCTGGCCTTACTTCGTCTTGCGCGAGTGCGTGGCTTGGCTTTACTATTCGATGCCGTCCTAGATCAATACATGAATCAACCTGCGCATTTCTCTCTCTCGACCTTGGTTCTTGCCTTCTGTGTACTGCATGGAACGCTGCAGGGAGCTTCCCAAGAACGTGCCAACATCTTGGTCTTGATCGCCGATGACCTTGGGATTGATCGTGTGCGTGCTTACGGCTATCGCAACCAAACGGGCAACTTGATCGCTCCAAAGACGCCCAACATTGATCAGTTGGCGGCGCAAGGTGTTCTCTTTCGCAACGCTTGGGCTGCCCCCGCTTGTTCACCAGCGCGTGCCTCCAGCCTGACCGGGCTGTACCCGAACCGAACGGGAATGGGAGCTGCGATCGGCTCGGGGGGAAGTGGTGAGATGGGACTGCGCGACGACATTTCGACGGTCGCGGATCTGCTTCCCAAGGGCTACAAAAACGCGCTGCTAGGAAAATGGCACATCGCGGGGTCCGACGCCCGAACGGGTGGCAACGATCACGCGCCGCGCTGCGGCTTCGATGAGCACTCCGGGACCTTCGGCAATCTTGAACAGGAGAAGGAATCGGGTAGCAATCGGGGCTACTTCTCTTGGGAGTGGTTGAAGTCACTGGCTCTCGACCTTGCGGCTACGGAGGTGACGCGGGTTGAGGACGAGTATGTGACAAGCCATACGACAAACGCTGCCCTGCGTCACATCGAAGACTTCGGCGATGCCCCTTGGTTTTTGTGGGTCGCTTACCACGCGCCGCACAAGCCCTATCACGTTCCACCGAAGGACCTGATCCAAAGTACAGACCTCGACCTCAGCAGTGAACTCGGTCAGGGAAAGGCGATGGTCGAGGCGCTCGACACGGAGATCGGACGTCTGTTAGCGGGCATCAAGCCCGAGGTACGCGCGCGAACTACGATCCTATTCTTTGGCGACAACGGTACGCAGAGGGCGCTCGTGGAAGCTCCCTTTCCTCTGAAGCGCGCGAAGGGCACGATCTACAACGGCGGAATTCATGTGCCGCTGATCATTTCGGGGCCGCAAACCCCAACGGCAAAGCGCGGCTCCGAGTGCAACGCCCTGGTGGACATCACCGACTTGCGACCCACGATAGAAGAGATCTGCGCAAGCACCTCCGAGATCCCTGCGGATGGCACAAGCTTGCTGCCCTATCTCGCGGATCCCGCCTTAGCTTCTAGGCGCAAGTGGATCTATGCCGAGCGCTTCAAGCCAAACTTCATTCCCGAGAGCGGCAAGACAATCGCTAGCATCCCTCTGACCCTCCACCATCAAGCGGTGCGAGGCGCGCGCTACAAACTCGTGCGCAGGTGGGATAGCCGAGGCGAATCGCTAGAGTTCTACGACCTGCAAACGGACTACTTCGAGACGAAGAGTTTGTTGGATGCCAAGGGAGAGCCCTCGGCGGAAAGGCGCAAGACCTTCAACGCGTTGCTGAAGGTCCTGCGTGAGATGGCCGAATAGCGGATCCTAGCGCCCTTTGCGATCCAGCCCACGGATCACATTCGCCGCCCGACCTTCTCCGCCAAAGCCACACGCGCCCGGCGGTGGAACTTCTGAGCCGCCTCTATGCTGGGTCTGCCCGTCTTCTCCAGGACGAAATCCCAATCGCCATTGGCGAAGTCCACCAGCAAGATAATCTCGCGCTGCTCCTCGGGAAGTTCCGTTAGGCACTCATCAACGATCAGTTCCATCTCGGCGGCACTGACCTTCTCAGCCGGAGTGGAAGTATCCGCCGCAGGGTCCCAAGCGCGACTATCACGCTCAATCTTGTCGCGCAAATTCTCCATGGGCACTTCGCGATAGGCGTCCCGCTTGCCCGCTACTTCGTGCTGGAAGAGATCGCGCAAAGAGTTCTCCGCAATGCGCGCCATCCAGTCGATGAGCCGCGCGTCCTTCTGAGCCTGAAACTTATCCAGGCTTTGGAAGGCGCGTAGGAGAGTGGCTTGCACAACGTCCTCGACTTCAGCGCGGGAGCGCAGGAAGGCTCCCATACGAATACACACGATACGGTGCACCCGCTTGGAGTAACGCTGAAAGAGTTCATCGAGAGCTTCCCGCTCGCCATTGCGGTGGCGCTCAATGAGCACCATCGTCTCTTGGTTCTGGGTGTCGGGTTGTTTGGCAGTAGCCATAGCTTTTTCGTCGGTGTCGAGCGCTGAGTTTGCCCTCATGGAAAGTTCATGCTCTGCATCAAGCACTACGATGACAGTTCAACTAACTACGGAGTAGCGTTTCTATTCGGCGCAGGTGTTTCCACGGCCGTATCATCGACGGCGACTTTTAAGTTCATGAAATTGACAACTCCGTGGCTTACGCAGAGGATTGTCCAGTCGCGGATTTTATTGCCCAGGTTGCCGGGAGCCTCTTCAAGGTTCCCTAATAGCACTTTGGGAGTAGACCAAACCCCAGATTCGTCGTAGGAACCCATTCCAGTAATCTTCTGAGCTACTCTAAGATTGTTTCCGTACTTCACTTGCATGTAGGATCCAACACTACCGTTTAGTCCTTTCTCGTCGTAGTAGATCCAAATATGTGTAGGAGTATCGGGGCCGACCACCAAGAGGTTACTCCCAACCACCACCGATATTCGACGCTTACCTGGACCGAGAATTAGGAAGTGGGTTCCTTTGCGCCCATCGTCCGAGAACTCTTCTGAGTACACGACTCCCACCAAGTTAGAGGTGGGAGGCCCCGTCCCTCCAGGGTTGTTGATAGGGCGAACATC